>CAYNUN010000095.1:0-7252 GCA_964400345.1 uncultured Methylobacteriaceae bacterium | reverse complement strand
GGAGCCGGGCTTCAGCCACACGCGGGCGACCGCGTCCTTGCGCTTGCCGGTCGCATAGGCGCGACCCTGGGCATCGAGCTTCTGGACATGCACCGGAGCTTCGGGAGCGCCGCCGGCGACGGAGCCCTTGAGATCGGCGAGGGACTGGAGGGTCTCGGCCATGATCAGGCGCTCCTCGAGTTCTTGGCGTTCAGAACGGCCACGTCGAGAGAGACGGGCGACTGAGCGACATGGGGATGCTCGGCGCCCTTGTAGACGCGGAGATTGCCGAGCTGCTTGCGGCCGAGGGGGCCGCGCGGAAGCATGCGCTCGACCGCCTTCTCGACGACGCGCTCGGGGAAGCGGCCTTCGAGAATGAACTTGGCCGAACGTTCCTTGATGCCGCCCGGGAAGCCGGTGTGGTGGTAATACACCTTCTGCTCGCGCTTGCGGCCGGTGAACACGACCTTCTCGGCATTGATGACGATGACATTGTCACCGCAGTCGACGTGAGGCGTGAAGGTGGGCTTGTGCTTGCCGCGCAGACGCATGGCGATCAGGGACGCGAGACGGCCCACGACGAGGCCCTTCGCGTCGATCAGCACCCACTTCTTCTCGACCTCGGCGGGCTTCGCCACATAGGTCTTCATGGATCGCTTTCCGTTGTCGCATGCGGGCCCTTCCCGCATGCCGAAAAAGTGCGGAGGGCGACGAGGCCCTCCGGTCGACGCACCGAGTATAGGAGCCGGAGCGGCCCGTCAACGGAATTCGCGGATCTTCGATTGGAATATGGTGTTGTTTTTCAGATGTTTAGGCAATGCGGTGTCATTATACCGCGCGATTTCAAAGGTTTTTGCGACGGGATAGGACGCGTTCGGCGCCGCGCGGAGGCTCAGGCCGGGATCGAATAGGTCCCCGTCGCATGCGCGGCGAGGTCCGCGACGCCTTCCGAACGCAGACCCACCTCCCCCACCGCGAGGCGCTTTCCGAGCTTCAGAAGGCGGCATTCGCCGATCATCGCGCGCGGTTCGGGCTTGCGCAGGAAGTTGATCGAGAGATTGGTGGTGACGGCGAGCCCGACGGGCCCGATCGAAGCGAGCACGGCGACATAGAGCGCAAGATCGGCCAGCGTCATCATCGCCGGGCCGGAAATCGTCCCGCCCGGTCTGATCTGGCTTTCGTGATAGGCCATCCTGAGCGTCGCCCGGAGAGGCGCAACCTCTTCCACCGTCCAGATGTCGCCCTGCATGTAGATCTGCGGGAATTCCGCACGCAGGAAGGCTTCGATCTCCTCGCGCGACATCATCAACCGATTGTTCATCCGAACGACTTCCGCTCTACGGCCAAGCCTCCGAGTCATACAGGCTCGAAAACCGCATGTGAACGTTGACGCCCGCCCCCGACCGGGAGAACCTTCGATCGATGAAGAAACCCGCCGAAAACGACGCTCCGGTCCTTCTGCGCGAAGACGCGCAAGGCGTCGCTACGCTCACCCTCGATCGGCCGGCGGCCCGAAACGCGCTCTCCGAAGCCCTTCTCGACGCCTTGTCGACGGAACTCGACCGGATCGCGGAGACGCCCGCCGTCAGAGCCGTGATCCTCGCCGCCGCGGGGCCCGTCTTCTCGGCCGGGCACGATCTGAAGGAAATGACCGCGCGCAGGGCCGATCCTGACCGCGGGAGGGCCTATTTCGCCGATGTTCTGGGCCGCTGCTCGGCCATGATGCAGAAGATCGTTCAGCTTCCTCAGCCCGTGATCGCCGCGGTCGAAGGTACGGCGACGGCGGCGGGCGTTCAGCTCGTCGCCACCTGCGATCTCGCCGTCGCCGGAGACCATGCGCGGTTCTGCACGCCCGGCGTCCATATCGGCCTGTTCTGCTCCACGCCGATGGTGGCGCTGAGCCGCAACCTCTCGCGCAAGCACGCGATGGAGATGCTGCTGCTCGGCGAGATGATCCCGGCGGCGGAAGCCGCCCGCATGGGTCTCGTCAACCGGGTCGTCGCGCAGGGCGAGGCCCTTTCGGAAGCCCGCCGCATGGCGGCGATCATCACGGCGAAATCCCCGCTGACGGTGAAGATCGGCAAGAAAGCCTTTTCAAAACAACTCGAAATGCCGCTTTCCGACGCCTATCGCTACGCCTCCGAGGTGATGGTGGACAACATGCTCGCCCGCGACGCGGAGGAAGGCATCGGCGCCTTCATGGAGAAGCGCTCGCCGGAATGGACCGGAAACTGAGGCCGAGCCTTCGTCCGATTTAGGTCGTCGCCATACCTTCCGTAACGGAATATCGTCTCTTCCGGGGCGCTGAGCCTGCAGGGAGGTCGATCATGTATCGCAATATTCTCATTCCGACGGACGGATCGGAGCTGGCGGCGAGGGCCGTCGAGAAGGGCGTGGAACTCGCGAAGGCGCTGGGCGCCAAGGTGACGGCCGTCACGGTGACCGAACCGTTTCACGTCTTCACCGGAGACGTCGCCATGGTCGGCGACACTCCGGACGAGTATGCCCGCCACGCCGAGGAACGAGCGCAGGCCGTTCTGCAGAAGGTCAAGACGGCCGCCGACCATTCCGGCGTCCCCTGCGAGACGGTCCATGTGTCGGACGACGACGCCTATGAGGGGATCATCACCGCGGCGACGCGGGCGGGTTGCGACATGATCGCCATGGCCTCGCACGGGCGCAGCGGCCTCGCCGCGATGGTGCTCGGTTCGCAGACCCGCAAGGTCATCGCCAAATCCAAGCTTCCGGTCGTCGTGTTCCGCTGAGCCGAACGGCGACCATGGCGAGCACGACCATGGCGAAGGCCTGGTGCAACAAGCCCAACCAGAGCGGGACCATGGCGAGCAGGGTCCAGATGCCGATGGCCGCCTGCGTTCCGAGCAGCCAGACATTGATCGTCGCGCGCTTGTTCGCGGAAGTCCCGGCCGCCGCCCGCCCGAGCGCCCAAGCATGCCAAAGAGCGCCCGCCAGCAGGAGATAAGCCGCGAGCCGGTGGTTGAACTGCACGAGGGCCGGATTGTCGACGAAGTTCTCGAACCACGGCGAAACGGCGAAGAGCGTGGCCTGATCCGGGACGAACCGCCCGTCCATCTTGGGCCAAGTATTGTAGGTGAGGCCCGCCTTCGAGCCCGCGACGAGGGCGCCGAGCGCGATCTGCACGAGCGTCAGGACGAGCAGAAGCTTGGCCGCCAGAGCGAAGCGCGGCGCGACGCGCTCGGTCCGCTCGCGCAGACGGGTCGCCCAGACGATCAGAAGCGTGAAGATGATGGACGCCAATGTCAGATGGAGCATCAGCTTGATCGGTGCGACGGCGGTCATGCCGGGCTTGAGCCCGGAGGCCACCATGATCCACCCGATCGTGCCCTGCAGGCCGCCGAGAGCACCGAGACCGAGCGCGATCAGGGCGTTGCGACCGCGCAGATGTCCGCGCAGGACGAGGAAGGCGAAACCGGCGGCGAAGAAGAGACCGAGAAAGCGACCGAGCTGCCGGTGCCCCCATTCCCACCAGAAGATGACCTTGAACTCGTCCAGACTCATGCCCTTGTTGAGCAGGGCGTATTGGGGGATCTGACGGTACTTTTCGAACTCGACCGACCATTGTTCCGCCGAGAGCGGCGGTATCGCGCCCGTGACGGGACGCCATTCGGTGATGGAGAGGCCCGAGCCCGTCATCCGCGTCGCGCCGCCGACGACGACCATGCCGAACACGAGGGCCGCGAGCATGAACAGCCAGATGCGGACCGCGCGCCGCGACTCCGCCGTCATCTCCGCGCGGGCGGGCGCGACGATGTTTCCGGTTGCGGCGAGGCCCATGAAGACGGCTCCGTGCTTGATCCTGCGGGGACGACGCGACACATAGAGGCTCGCGCGACGCGTCACAATGAACGGAACGCCGCAGCCGCCCCATCACGACGAGGACGATATGAACCGACGCACCCGGAAACTGATCGGCGCCGTGGCGATTCTCGTCTTCGTCTGCGTCTATGCGCTCGTCGTCATGGCAATCGTGCAGGGACGCATTCAGGAACTGTCGCATGAAGTTCAAGCGATCCTCTATGCCGTGCTCGGCATGGCCTGGATCGTCCCGCTGATGCCGCTCATCAAATGGATGGAACGGCCCGATCCCGAGGATGCATGACCCGTCGACGCTTTCGGTCACCCCCGAAAAGCGGCGGAAGATCCCGCGGGACGTGTTGCGTCCCCCTCTGCGCCCGACTATAACCCGCCTCGTCGGAGCGTAGCGCAGCCCGGTTAGCGCACTAGTCTGGGGGACTAGGGGTCGGAGGTTCGAATCCTCTCGCTCCGACCATCGATTTCAAGAACGTTCACAACGTCTTACGAAAAAGGCCCCGCTCGCGCGGGGCCTTTTTCGGTTTTGCGGTCAACGCGACTCAGCGGCGGGTCTCGAGCTTGGCGGCCATGCCGCGGATGATCACTTCCCATTCCTTGCCGAAACGGGCCGCGAGGCGATCGGTGGCGGCGTCGACGATCTGATCCGCGTTCTTCATGGGAATCGCACGCTCCGCGCCGGCGGTGCGCGCGGCATAGATCAGCATTCCGTCATTGATCGCGGCCGACACCTTCTCGCCGTCGGCGAGAAGCTTTTCGAGTTGCCGCGTCTGGAGCGAGCTCATCTTGAGATGATCGTCGGCAACCTTCGAGACGGTGGGAACATGCAGGCCTATCTGCAGAAAGGCGAAAGCGGCGGCGAGAAAGGCGACGGCTTTGGCGCCGGATGCGACCGCATCGGCGATGCCCGTGATCTTGGGGGCGGACTGTTCGGTCATGAGCGGTTCTCCTCAGCTCTTCATGAAGGGGCGGCAGGCGGCATCCACACGCCGGAGCAGACCGCCGACGTCTCCGGGCGACTTGCCGCCCAATGTCTGCAGAACCGCACGGCATTCGTCGTATTTCTCGCCCAAAGCGCGCCGGGCGGCCGAGGTGCCCGATACGACGAGCGTCAGGCGCTGCTCCTCGAATTCCGTGCTCGTCGCCTCGACCAAGCGCCTCGTCATGCGCTCGCGAAGCTCCGTCATGGCGGAAGGCGCGAGCCAGCACGTTCCCTTCGCCTGTTCGGAAAAGGCGTCGAGCGGACCGGCCGGGACGGGAACGGCACAGAGCCGGGTGAGTCGGTCGAAGACCGTCACCGGGCTCGTCACCTCATCGCAGGCCAACCCGAACATCACCGACGAAGGAACGCCCGCGATCACCAAGGTGCGACCGTCGCGGACCCGCGTCGGCTTCGAGAGGAAACCGTCCTGCGCAGCTTCGACGACGGCGCAGACCGCCTTCCGATCGAGGGATCTGTCGTCGATCCCGCCCCTGGACAGCGCCATCCAAACGGCGAACATGCGACCGGACGAAGCGGTCGCCCCGTCGAGGGCGCTCCACATCAGGGCTTTCCCCGCCTCGCTGCGCCCTTGCGCCAACTCATGAAGGCCCAATTCGGAACGGCAGGCCCTCATGACGAGATCGCTCTTGGCCGACCGCATCGTGCGATAGGCCTCGACGGCCTGCTGGCGCGTCCCGATCGAGGCGCCGCAGGGCGTCTCCACGAGCTTCTTCTCTTCGTCGGTCAGCTCGTCCTTGTGAGCCGGCGGGAAGGCGAGAACGCCCGGCTTGCGCCCGGCGCGGGCCGCGCCGACGGTTTCTCTGACATAGTCGGCATATTCGGCGGCATCCGCCTCGCGGCGCGCCTCTTCTTCGCGCTTCCGCTCGAGTTCGACGCGCGCCTGTTCGGCTCTCAACCGGGCCTGTTCGCGTGCGGCCTCCGCTTCGGCCCTCGCCTGTTCGGCCCGCATGCGCGCCTGTTCACGGGCGGCTTCGGCTTCCGCCCGGACCTGCTCGGCCCGGAGTTTCGCTGTTTCCTCGGCTCGGGCCTTTTCCTCCGCTTGCCGCTTGCGCTCCTCGACGGCGGCTTCGGCGGCCGTGGCGACGGCGACGCCGTTCGCACGCATAAGGCCGGCCACGATCGCAACGCCGCGCTCGGTCGCCTCCTTGATGCAGGGAATGGAGGAGCCGCAATCGTCGCGGGTCCTGTTCACGGCCTGCAATTGCCGCTGCACGTCGCCGCGCGCATCGAAGCCCCTCGCCCGTTGCCAAAGCTCGCCGTATTCGAGATCGATGCGGGTGAGTTCGTAGGAATTGCAGATGGCGATCTCAGAGGGCTTCTTGCCCCGCTCGCAGGACCATGACGGCGCGAGAACGCGATCGGCGGGACCGCCCGCCGCAAGCTGCTCGCGCCGGCGGTTCGCGGCGTCGGGCCGTTCGAACCGCGCGATCTGCGGTCCACGGCCGGCAAAGGCGTCCTGAACGGCCTCTTCGAGACCGATCGGCATCGGGTTGCCGCGCGGGTCGAGGCGGGCATATGCCTCCCGGCAACGCGTCGTATAGGTGCGACCGCCGAGCGCGGTCATCGTGCATTCGACATCCGCGACCATTTCGCGCCCGATGATGCGGGCGCAGGTGGCGCGCAGGCCTTCAAGGCGCTGGTCGGAGGGTGCGATCCCTTGCTGCAGCAGACGCCCGACATCGGTCCCGTTCCGCCGCAAACCCGTGTCGAAGCAGAACCGCTCCACGGGCGAGAGCGCGGTCCATTCGCGTCGCGCATTTTCAATCACGACGGAGTTGAGAACGCCGCCGATCACGTTCCCGAGCGGCTGCTGTGCACGCACGACTTGGGATGACGAGACGATGAGAACGACGAAGAGGATGGCCCTGAACACTATGACTTCCGCCCTGTCGAAACTGCTGAAAACTCCATTATAGGCCTCGATTTTTTAAGTCGAGGCGATCTCCATTTTTATCGTGTTCATTCATGCAGAGCCGCTCTGCATGCAGCAAAGCCCTGGCCTTTCGCCGCGACTGGCGGTCGGCTCCGTTCCTGCTACGCTCGCGGCGGAGCGGCGGTCGATCGGGCGGCGCCGGAGGAGTCTTGCGCGCGTGATCTCATCGACGGACCCCGCACCGCATCGCGATCTCTGCACCGATTGCGGGGTTTCGCGCATGAGCGACCCCAAGCGTTGCGGCCGGGCCTGCCAGTTCATCGCGCCCGATTACACGGCCCTCGAAACGGCGGTTCACGGCCGGGGGGGCGGCCCCCCCCGCAGCGATTAAAAATTTTTAGGGCCGGTCCGGCGGTTGGTCCCCGCGTAGCGGCGCGATCCCCCCCCCCGCCCGCAATGGACCGGGATCACGACCCGCATCGGCGAACGGCTTCTCGAAACCGGGGCCGTGGAAGCGGTGCTCACCATGGCGCCCCATCCCGAAGATC
>CAYNUN010000094.1:0-7252 GCA_964400345.1 uncultured Methylobacteriaceae bacterium | reverse complement strand
ACGCCGCAGGGCGGCATCGCCGTGCTGCGCGGCAATCTCGCGCCCGACGGCGCGGTGCTGAAACCTTCGGCGGCCACGCCCGAACTGATGGTCCATCGCGGCCGCGCCGTCGTGTTCGAGGACATCGACGACTACAAGCGCCGCGTCGACGATCCCGCGCTCGACATCGACGCGTCATGCGTGATGGTGCTCAAGAATTGCGGCCCGAAGGGCTATCCCGGCATGGCCGAGGTCGGGAACATGGCGCTCCCGAAGAAGCTTCTCGCGCAGGGCGTCCGCGACATGGTGCGGATTTCGGACGCGCGCATGTCCGGCACGGCCTTCGGCACGGTGGTTCTACATGTCGCCCCCGAAGCCGCGGCGGGCGGCCCGCTCGCGCTCGTCCGCGAGGGCGACATGATCGCCCTCGACGTCCCCGCCCGCACGCTGACCCTCGAAGTCTCCGCCGACGAACTCGCCCGCCGCCGCGCCGCATGGACGGCCCCGGTCGACACGATGAAGGGCGGTTACCGCTCGCTCTATGTCGAACGCGTGCTGCAGGCCGACAAAGGCGCCGATCTCGACTTCCTGGTGGGATGCCGCGGCGGCGAGGTGCCGCGGGAGAGCCATTGACGCCATCCCGACGCGTCGTCGTCTCCAATGTCATGCCCGCGCATGCGGGCATCCAAGTCTATGTCTCGGGCTCAGGACAAGCCCGCCGTTAAGCTGCAACCTGCGCGTTCATTGCGCTCGGGCTCGATCCTCGGCATTCTGCAGGCGTCGTCTTTCGGATTGCGGTCATGAGCGATTTTTTCGGTTCCTTCGCCCTCGTCGCGGCGCTTTTCCTTGCCGCCGCGGGTCTGTGGCTTCTCTTCACCTACAACACGCTCGTCGCGCTTCGGCAGCGTTGCCGCCAATCGACGGCCGACATCGACGTGCAGCTGCATCAGCGTCTCGATCTCGTCCCCAATCTCGTCGAGACGGTGAAGGGCTATGCCGCGCATGAACGCGAGACGCTCGACGCCGTGATCCGCGCCCGCAACGCCGCGGCGACGGGCGGCGCGGCGGCGGGGCAATCGATCCTCGACGGCGCGCTCGGACGCTTGATGGCGCTCGCCGAGGATTATCCGGAGCTCAAGGCCGACGCGAATTTCCGGTCGCTCCAGGACGAACTCGCCGACATCGAGGAGCGGATCGCCGCCGCCCGCCGCTTCCTCAACAATGCCGTCGCCGAATACAACACCATGCTCGAATCCTTCCCGGCCGTGCTCGTCGCGCGGCCGCTCGGCTTCTCGCCGGAAGCCTTCTACGAGCCCGGCATTGCGCGGGCCTCGCTCACGGAGGCGCCGACCGTGACCTTCAAGGCCTGACGCGGCCGTGACTCCCGTCTTCGGCCTCTACACGCATATCCGGTCGAACATGATCCGGACGGTGCTGCTGATCTTGGCGCTGTTCGCGCTCACGGTGCCGCTCGCCTTCGGCCTTTTCCTGATCGGCGTCGCGGTCCGCCACGCCCTTTTCGTCAAGGACCCCTTCGTCACGCTGGAGGGTCTCTCGCAGGAGGCGTGGCATGCGGTGCTCGTTTGGGCGCCCGTGCTGTCCGGAGCCACCGTGCTCTGGGTGGCCTTTTCCCTCTTCATGATCCGCTCGATCGTCGACGGGGTAACGGGCGCTTTCGAGATCGAGCGCGGCTGGCGGCCCGAATTGTCCGAGATGCTCGAGAAACTCTGCATCTCGCGCGGCATGCGCGTGCCGCGGCTTTGCGAAATGCCCACCCCGCTGCCGAACGCCTTCGCCAGCGGCACGGATCCGAGCAGCTACGCGATCACGGTGACCACGGGCCTGATCGAACTCCTCGATCCGGAGGAGATGGAGGCCGTGCTCGCGCATGAACTCACGCATATCCGCAACGGCGACGTCGTTCTGATGATCACGGCGGGCGTCATCGCGGGCTACATCGCCTTCTGGGGCGACGTTCTGATCCAATTGGGCATGCGGTTTCTGAACGCCTTGTCGCATGTGCCGACGGGCCTCACCCGTTTCGGAAACTCCGACCCGCGCAAGAGCGTCATGGCCGTCGTGCTCAAGGCGATCGTGATCGGGGTCGTGGTGGCGACGGTGGCGGGGCTTCTCGCCCGTCCGCTGAAATACGCCGTCTCGCGCCGCCGCGAATATCTCGCGGATGCCGGCGCTGTCGAGCTGACCAAGAACCCCGATGCGCTGATCCGTGCGCTTCTCAAGCTCCGGGGGCGGGAAGCGCTGCCCGGCGTGCCGGGCGCGATCCGAGAAATGTGCTTCTGCAACCCCGCCACGGGCTTCGCGGCGATGTTTTCGACCCATCCCGCCGTCGAGGACCGGGTCGACGCCCTCGTCCGCCATGCGGGCGGCCGGTTGCCCGAACCGCCGCTCGGGCCGTGGGGCTCGGGCCCGGAGCTCTCCCTCTGAAACGAAGAACGGCGGGGCATGGCCCCGCCGTTCGAGGAACGGATGTCGCCGAACCCTCAGCCCGCGAACGTGTAGGCCGTCTTCACCGTCGTGTAGAACTCCTTCGCGTACGCGCCCTGCTCGCGCGGGCCGTAGCTCGAGCCCTTCCGGCCGCCGAAGGGCACGTGATAGTCGACGCCCGCCGTCGGCAGGTTCACCATCGCCATGCCGGCTTCCGAATTGCGCTTGAAATGCGTGGCGTATTTCAGGCTCGTCGTGCAGATGCCCGAGGAGAGGCCGAAATCGGTGTCGTTCGCCACGGCCAGCGCCTCGTCATAGTCCTTCACGCGGATGATCGCGCCCACCGGTCCGAAGATCTCCTCGCGCGCGATGCGCATGGAGTTCGTGACGCCCGTGAACAGCGCGGGCTGGAGATAGAAGCCGGGCGTCTCGCGGTTGAGGAGTTCGCCGCCCCACGCCAGCGTCGCGCCTTCGTCCTTGCCGATCGCGATGTATTTCATGTCGGTGTCGAGCTGGCCCTGATCGACCACCGGGCCGATATGCGTGCCGGCCTTCAGCGCGTCGTCGACGGTGAGGCCCTTGAGCCGCTCCACCATCGCTTCGACGAAGCGGTCATGGATGCCTTCCGTCACGATCAGGCGCGAGGAGGCCGTGCAGCGCTGGCCCGTGGAGAAGAACGCGCCGTTGACCGCGCATTCCACCGCGATCTTCAGATCCGCGTCGTCGAGCACCACGAGCGGGTTCTTGCCGCCCATCTCGAGCTGCACCTTCTTCATCGGCGTGGCGGCGACGCAGGCGGCCGCCACTTTGCGGCCCGTCGGCACCGAGCCCGTGAAGCTGATCGCATGCACGTCCTTGTGCTCGAGCATGGTCTGCCCGACTTCGGAGCCGCGGCCCATCACGAGGTTCATCACGCCCGCGGGCAGGCCCGCCCGCACGAGGATGTCCATCAGCGCCCAAGCGCAGCCCGGCACGAGATCTGCGGGCTTGAACACGATCGTGTTGCCGTAGGCGAGCGCCGGCGCGATCTTCCACGCCGGGATCGCGATCGGGAAGTTCCACGGCGTGATGAGCCCCACGACGCCGACGGCCTCGCGCGTCACCTCGACGCCCACGCCCGGGCGCACGCTCGGCACCGCCTCGCCGTTGAGCCGCAGGCATTCGCCCGCGAAGAAGGCGAAGACCTGCCCCGCACGCGCCGCTTCGCCCACGCCTTCGGCGAGCGTCTTGCCCTCTTCGCGCGAGAGCAGCCGGCCGAGCTCGTCCTTGCGGGCGAGGATTTCGTCCGACGCCTTCTTCAGGATCTCGTAGCGCTCCTGCGGGGTCGTGCGCGACCAGGCCGGGAATGCGGCCTTGGCGGCGGCGATCGCCTCTTCCGTCTGCGCCTTGGAGGCGCGGGCGTAGCGGCCCACCACGTCGGCGGTGTTCGAGGGGTTGACGTTGTCGTTGACGCTCGCGCCGTCGACCCAGCGGCCCGCGATGTAGTTCTTGAAGGTGTCGCTCATCGTTCTTCTTCCTTTTTCGGATCGTTCGCCGGGCGTCAGATCAGGCCGCGCGCCGCGAGATTGCGCATGAGATGGGAGATGCCGAAGGTCCAGGGCGCGCATTCGTCCGTCCGCTTCATGCGGTTGACGAGCGAGCCCAGCTTCGGCGCGGAGATGGTGACGACGTCGCCGAGCTTGTGGGTGAAGCCCTTGCCCGGCGCGTCGCGGTCCTCGATCGGCGCGAAGAGCGTGCCCGTATAGAGCACCGCGCCGTCCGGATACTGGTGGTTCCTGTTCAGAAGCTGCCCCGCGAGGTCGGCGAGGTCGCGGCTGATCTTCGTCAGCGAGGATGCGCCTTCGAGCTTGAACCCGTCCTCGCCCTCGACCGTCAGCTTCAACTCGCTCCTGCGCATGTCGTCGAGCGAGAAGGTCGCGTCGAAGAGGCGGATGAACGGCCCGAGCGTGGCCGACGCATTGTTGTCCTTCGCCTTGCCGAGCAGCAGCGCCGAGCGCCCCTCGACGTCGCGCAGGTTCACGTCGTTGCCGAGCGTGCCGCCGACGATCCGCCCGTCCGACGCGATCACCAGCACCACTTCGGGCTCGGGATTGTTCCAGGTCGACATCGGATGCAGGCCGGCATCCGCGCCCGTGCCCACCGCCGCCATGACCGGGGCCTTGGTGAAGATCTCCGCATCCGGGCCGATGCCGACTTCGAGATACTGGCTCCACGCGCCCTGCGACACGAGCAGTTCCTTGAGCCGCATGGCCTCCGGCCCGCCGGGCTTGAGCTTGGAGAGGTCGTCGCCGACCTTGGCGAGGATCTCCTCGCGGATCACGGCGGCGGCCGACATGTCGCCCCGCGCGCGTTCCTCGATCACGCGTTCCAGCATCGACACCGCGAAGGTCACGCCCGCGGCCTTGACCGACTGCAGGTCGACGGGCGCGAGCAGGAAGGGCTTGCCCATGTCCCGCGCGTCCTCGGGCGTATTCGCGAGGATGGCGGCGAGATCGCCGATGCGCTCGCCCGCGGCCGCCTTCAGCGCCGCGGCGGGGTCCGCCGTTTCGCAGAGGTCGCGCATGGTCGGGAAGGTCTTGGAGAGGTCGAACACGCCCTCCGCCCGGATCGCGACGACCGACGGGCCCTTCGCCTCGGGCCGCCACACGCGTCCGGCGAGCGCCCCGGCGGTACCGTCGGCGGGCAGGGTCGAGGCGGGGTCGAGCGTAACGGCGGGCATGAGGCGGCGTCTCCCTGACTTCAATCGTTCGAAACGGCTCTGACGGCCGCTTTTCGGAGGGGGAGACTGTCGGTCTTCGCCGCAGGTTTCAAGTGTGCTCGGGGAGCGGGAGCACTGCGGCCGGCGCGGGGGAGGGTGCGGGCGCGGTGTCGGCCCTGAATTCGGCGAGCGCTTCGCGGATCGCGCCGACCACGACGGCGGGTTCCTCTTCGAGGCCCGAGAGGCGCAGATCCACCGTCCCGCCCGTCACCAGCCGGATGCGCGCGCGGTGGAGATCCCGCCCGAAGCGCACGTCCGCCGGGCGCATCCGGGTCAGCGCGCGCAGAAAGGCGAAGGTCCCGCCGCGGACCGGCCATTCCACCGCGGCCACGCGATGGAAGCGCAGGATGCGCGAGCCGACGAGCGGCCCGCTCAAGCCGTAGCGATGGATCGCGAGGGGCTTCGCCTCGGTCTTCATCGAAAGCCGTTCGAGCCATTCGTCCCAGGCGACGATGCCCGCGCAGAGCGCATAGGCCGTGCCCGCACCGAGGATCAGCGCGGGCAACGCGCCCTTAGCGGTCGCGAGGAAGAAGCCGAACAGCAGGGCGTAGAAGGCCGTCGTCCATCCCACGGCGGCGACGCCGAGGGGGAACGACCGTGCGATGCGGAAGTCGGCGCGTCGTCTGCGCGGTTCCGCCTTGCGTGCAGCATCGATCATGTCGTGCGTCCGAGCTCGAGCCCGCCCGCCGAACCGCCTTCCCGTCCCCCCTACGAAAGTTGTAGAGCACGCCGCCGAAAAGGCGCGCGACGGAACGTCGCGGCATCGCCGACGATCGTCGCCGATCCGTCGCTCCTCTCGGTTGCGGACGCATCGAATTGTCTGCACTCTGCGTCCCATCGCCCCGCCGCGTTTGAGGCATCCGGGCTCCGCGTATTGCCGAAAAGCCGAATTGCCGCATGTCGTCCGACGACGTCGAATCCTTCATCGCCCGCTGGACCGCCAATGAGGGCGGGGCCGAACGCGCCAATTATGCGCTGTTCCTCATCGAACTCTGCGACGTTCTCGGCGTTCCGAGGCCCGACGTGTCGAGCGCCGCGACGAAATTCAACGACTACGTTTTCGAACGCGGCGTTCGCCGGCGCGAGAGCGAGGCCGTCAAGTCCACGCTTCGTATCGACCTCTACAAGAAAGGCTGCTTTATCCTCGAAGCGAAGCAGTCGCGTTCGGCCGACGGCTCCAAGCCTGCCGAATCCGCCCTCGTCCACCGACAGCCTCTTCCCGACGCCGACTCCGAGCGCCGGGGCCGCCGCTCGGCCGACCGGCGATGGGACGTGATGATGCAGAACGCGCGGCGGCAGGCGGAGGATTACGTCTTCCGGCTCGACGCCGACCATCCCGCCCCGCCCTTCATCATCGCCTGCGATGTCGGGCACTGCATCGAGCTTTATGCGGATTTCACGGGCACGGGCCGCGCCTATCACCAGTTCCCCGACCGTCGGCGGTTCCGCATCTTCCTCGAAGATCTTCGCGACCCCGACGTCCGCGATCTTCTCGTGAAGGTCTGGACGGACCCCGCGAGCCTCGATCCGGCCCGCGAGACGGCCCGCGTCACCCGCGACATCGCCGGGCGGCTCGCGGAAGTGAGCAAGGCGCTGGAAGAGAAGAAGCACCCGCCCGAAGAGGTCGCCCATTTCCTCATGCGCTGCATCTTCACGATGTTCGCGCAGAGCGTGGACCTTCTGCCCAAGGGCGACTTCACCAAGCTTCTGGAGGATTGCGTCGACACGCCCGCGAGCTTCGCCCCGCTCCTCGACGATCTCTGGGCGCGCATGGACGAGGAGAACTACGAGCGCCGCTTCTACTCCGCCTTCCGCAAGCATATGCGGTATTTCAACGGCAATCTGTTCAAGGGCGCGCGCGCCTTTCCTCTCGCGCGGGAGGAGGTCGGCGAGCTTCTCGTCGCCGCCCGGGCCGATTGGACGCAGGTCGACCCCGCCATTTTCGGCACGCTGCTCGAACAGGCGCTCGACCCCGACGAGCGCAGCCGTTTGGGCGCGCATTACACGCCCCGCGCCTATGTCGAACGGCTCGTGCGCGTCACGGTCATGGAGCCTCTGCGGGCGGATTGG
>CAYNUN010000093.1:1433-7338 GCA_964400345.1 uncultured Methylobacteriaceae bacterium | reverse complement strand
GCCTACCGCCTACCGCCTACCGCCTACTGCCTACTGCCTACTGCCTACTGCCTACCGCCTACCTGCCGCCCGTCCGCAATCACTTGTCGCAGGCGGGGGCCTTGAGCATTTCGAGGCGGGTGAGTTCGCCGCGGAGGACGAATTCGCCGTAATCGAGCGTCAGGCGGCGGGCGACGCCGTTGTCGAACATCTCGAAATTGACCGTGTGAGTCGGCTGACGGTCGCCCGCCTCGTCCTCGTAGAAGCTCAGCGAGACGGGCCAGCGCGGCATGGCGCCGAGGCCCGCCTGACGGGACGGTTCGTCCAGGACCTCGTCGCCGCCCTTGGCGCGGTCGCCGATCATGGCGATGGTGTCGCTCACCTTGTTCGGTTCGTCCGAACCGTCGAACAGCTTCACTTCGACGCGCGGGCGGCCTTCGCGCGCGGCCTCGATCAGCAGCTTGATGTGGCGGGCGGGGAAGACCGCTTCCGACAGGCGATGCGTCGCCTGTGTCGGCGCGGTGGTGCGGACGATCGTCGCGCCGTCGCGTCGCTCCGCGGTGCCTTGCGAGATCTCGGCGGGCGTCTGGCCCTTGCGGAAATCCTTGGAAAAGCGGAGCGAAGCGCCGTCGGCCGTTTCGAAGGTCGTGGCGCGGTGGTCGAGGCGGACGGGGCCGCCGCCGCCGTCGATGTCGATCACCTGACGCGTCGCCTGGGCATAGCCGTCGCAGGCGGAGCCCGTGATCTCCATGACGATGCGGCCCTTCGCCGATTCAAGGCCGTTCGCGCCGCTGCTGCGCAGCAGCGCGAGATCGTAGACGGCGCGATGCGGGGCGAGGACCGGCGCCGAGGCCGCCGTCGCCGTGGAAGCGGTCGCGACGGCTGCGACCGCAAGCGTCGCCGCGATGAGGGCGAGGGTGTTGCCCTCGATCGACGTCCGCATGTCTTGTCTCCGTCCTGTCCGCCGGGAGAAGATAGGCGCTCGACGCCTCCGCGCCAATGCGCATGCGGCGGAAAGACCGGACCGGACGGGAGAGATCATGAGCATCGAGGAACGGCTGCGCACGAACGGGATCGAACTTCCGAGCCCGGCGGCGCCCATCGCCAATTATGTCCCCTGCGTGAGGACGGGTTCGCTGCTCGTGGTGTCGGGGCAGATCTGCCTCGGGCCGGACGGCCGGATCGCGCCCGCGCATACGGGCAAGCTCGGCGCGGCGGTGGGGCTCGCGGAAGGGCAGGCCGCCGCGCGGCTCTGCGCGATCAACGTGCTGGCGCAGGCGCGATCCGTCCTCGGGACGCTCGAATCGATCAAGCGTTGCGTGCGCCTCGGCGGGTTCATCAATTGCGTGCCGGATTTCGGGCAGTTGCCGCAGGTGATGAACGGAGCCTCCGATCTGATGGTTCTGGTATTGGGCGATCCGGGACGGCATGCGCGCACGACGATCGGCGTGTCGCAATTGCCGCTCGACGCCGCGGTGGAAGTGGAAGCGATCTTCGAGGTGACCTGATGTCCGCACTCGAACGGCTGATCGAGCGTCCCGTCGCCCATCGAGGGCTCCATGACCTCTCGCGCGGCCATGTAGAGAACTCCCTCTCGGCGGCGGAAAGCGCGCTGCTCCACGGCTTCGGCATCGAATGCGACGTGCGGCTCTCCGCCGACGGGGAGGCCATGGTCTTCCACGACGCGACGCTGGAGCGGCTGACCGGGGCGACGGGACGGCTCGCCGATCGGCGCGCGGCGGAACTCGAAACGCTCGCGCTTTCGGGCGGAGACGACCGCATCCCGCGGCTCGGGCATCTGCTCGGCCTCGTGGCGGGTCGCGTTCCGCTCGTGATCGAGATCAAGAGCGATTTCGACGGCGATCTGCGCCTCGCGCGGCGCACGGCGGAGGCCGTGCGCGATTATGCGGGGCCGGTCGCGCTCAAATCCTTCGACCCGGCGGTGGTCGCCGTGCTGCGCGAGATCGCGCCCGAAAGGCCGCGGGGCATCGTGGGGCGGAGCCGATACGAGGACGGCGAAGGCGCGCCGCCCGCGGCCATGCGGCACGTGCTCGCCAACCTGCTCCATTTCGAGGAGACGCTGCCGGATTTCCTCTCTTGGAACGTCGGGGACCTCGACACCGCCGCGCCGCATCTGTGCCGCGTCGGGATCGGACTGCCGGTGCTGGCCTGGACGGTCCGCAGCGAGGACGAGTATCGGCAGGCGAGGCGGCATGCGGACCAGATCGTCTTCGAAGGATTTCTGCCCTGAATGCACGGGCCCGCGCCGCGACGCTTGCGGCGGCCGCGCGCTCCTTTACCTTCCGGCGGCATGAGCCGAGACATCGAAGCCGAGTTCAAGGTCGCCGTCGAGACCGAGATATCGGCCGTTCGCCCCGAAGAATGGGATGCCTGTGCGGGCGCCGTAGCGCCCGCGCCGCCGCCCAATCCGTTTCTGTCCTACGCCTTCCTCTCCGCGCTCGAGGATTCGGGCTGCGTCGGCGGACGGAGCGGTTGGTCGCCCGTGCATCTGACGGTGCGCGACGGCGAGGGGCGGCTCGCGGCGGCGGCGCCCGTCTATCTGAAATCCCATTCGCAGGGCGAATACGTCTTCGATCACGGCTGGGCGGAAGCCTATATCCGCGCGGGCGGCTCCTATTATCCCAAGCTGCAGGTCGCCGTGCCCTTCACGCCGGCGACGGGGCCGCGGCTGCTCGTGCGGCCCGGGCCGGGCGCGGACCATGCCCGGCGGCTTCTCGCGCAGGGTTTGAAGACCTTGTGCGACCGGATCGGCGCGTCCTCCGTCCATGTCACCTTCGAGACGGAGGAGGACCGGAGCTTTCTGAGCGAATGCGGTTTCCTGCACCGGACGGACCGGCAGTTCCATTGGTTCAACGAAGGCTACGGCTCCTATGACGATTTTCTCGCGGCCCTGGCCTCGCGCAAACGCAAGACGCTGAAGCGCGAAAGGCGGGAGGCGCAGGAGGGCGTCGAGATCGTGCGGCTGACGGGCGCGGCGATCACGGAAGAGGATTGGGACGCGTTCTTCGCCTTCTATATGGACACCGGCGCGCGGAAATGGGGACGGCCCTATCTCAACCGCGCCTTCTTCTCGCTCGCGGGCGAGCGCATGGGCGAGCGCATCCTGCTCGTGATGGCCAAGCGGGACGGGCGGCGGATCGCGGGCGCGCTGAACTTCATCGGGGAGGATGCGCTCTACGGGCGCAATTGGGGCTGCATCGAGGAGCGCCCCTTCCTGCATTTCGAGGTCTGCTACCATCAGGCGATCGACTTCGCGATCGAACGCGGCCTGTCGCGGGTCGAGGCCGGGGCGCAGGGCGAGCACAAGCTGGCGCGGGGCTATCGCCCCGTCGAGACGCGCTCCTCGCATTGGATCGCCGATCCCGGTCTCCGCCGGGCGGTGGCGGATCATCTCGACCGGGAAAGGCGTTACATCGCGTCCCTTCACGAGGAACTCGAAGACGCCGTGCCGTTCCGAAAGGCCGGCCCCGCGGAGGATGAGGCGGAGTGAGCCTCAGCCCGGGAAGCGGTAGTCGAGCACCTTGCGGCTGGGGAAGTCGAAGACCTTGCCCGTCTCGTCCCAATCGGGCGCGGCGAGCTTCAGGATCCAGGGCGCGAGATCCTCGGGGGTTTCCAAGGACATCGGATCCTCGCCGGGAAGGGCCGCGGCGCGCATGTCCGTCCGCAGCGGGCCGGGATTGACCATCATGACCCGCACCTTGGTGGATGACGTCTCCTTGGCGTAGGTGCAGCCGAGCGCGTCGATCGCCGCCTTGGACACCGAATAGGGCCCCCAATAGGCGAGGCGCTTCCAGGACGCGCCGGAGGACAGGAGGATCGCGCGGCCCGCATCCGACGCCTGCAGCAGCGGATCGAGCGAGCGGATCAGACGCCAATTGGCGGTGACGTTGACGGCCATGACCTCGTCCCACGCCTTGGGGCTCACATGGCCCAGCGGCGAGATCGGGCCGAGCACGGCGCCGTTGCCGAGGAAGACGTCGAGCTTGCCCCAGCGCTCGAAGATCGCCGCGCCCAGACGGTCGAGCGCGTCCATGTCCTTGAGGTCGAGCGGGACGAGCGTCGCGGTCGAGCCTTTTTCGCGGATCGCGTCGTCGAGTTCTTCGAGCGCGCCCTGCGTGCGCGCGACGGCGACGATGTGCGCGCCGGCTTCGGCGAAGGCCAGAGCCGCGGCGCGGCCGATGCCGCGGGACGCCCCGGTGACGAGGGCGATGCGATTTTCGAGGATCTTGGTCATGAAGGGTCCGGTGCGTTCAGCCCGCTTCCGCGAGAAGGGCGAGCTGGCGGGGCGTTTCCCCCGTCTTGTCCGTCAGCGGCGTGGGATAGTCGCCGGTGAAGCAATGGTCGGTGAATTTCGGGTTCGCGGGATCGCGGCCCGGTTCGCCCATCGCGCGGTAGATGCCGTCGACCGAGAGGAAGGCGAGCGTGTCGCAGCCGATATAGGCGCGCATCTCCTCGAGCGAATGCGTCGCGGCGAGGAGCTTTTCGCGCTGGGGCGTGTCGATGCCGTAATAATCGGGATGGGTGATCGGCGGCGAGGAGATGCGGAAATGCACCTCCTTGGCGCCCGCCTCGCGCATCATCTGCACGATCTTCACGGAGGTGGTGCCGCGCACGATCGAATCGTCGATGAGCACGATGCGCTTGCCCGCGACCACGGATCGGTTGGCGGAGTGCTTCATCCGCACGCCCAACTCCCGCACCGACTGCGTCGGCTGGATGAAGGTGCGGCCGACATAGTGGTTGCGGATGATGCCGAGTTCGTAGGGAAGGCCGGAGGCCTGCGCATAGCCGAGCGCGGCGGGCACGCCCGAATCGGGGACGGGGATCACGACGTCGGCGTCGATGCCGGCTTCGGCGGACAGTTCCGCGCCCATGCGCTTGCGCACGTCGTAGACCGGGCGACCGTGCACGACGGAATCGGGACGGGCGAAATAGATGAATTCGAAGATGCAGGGCCGCGCCTGACGGGCCGGGAACGGCTTGATCGATTCGATGCCGTCTTCGGAGATGACGACGACCTCGCCGTTCTCGACGTCGCGGACGAAGCGCGCGCCGATGATGTCGAGCGCGCAGGTCTCGGAGGCGAGGATGTAGCGGCCGTCCAGCTCGCCCAGCACGAGCGGGCGGATGCCCAGCGGATCGCGCGCGCCGACGAGTTTCTTGTTGGTGAGCCCGACGAAGGCGAAGGCGCCTTCCAGCCGGGCGATGGCGTCGATGAAGGCGTCGACGAAACGGGGACGCTTGCTGCGCGCGACGAGGTGAAGGATCGCCTCGGTGTCGGTGGTCGACTGGCAGATCGCGCCGTCGCGCACCAGTTCGCGGCGCAGCGTCAGGCCGTTGGTGAGATTGCCGTTGTGCGCGACGGCGAAGCCGCCGGCATGCAGTTCGGCGAAGAGCGGCTGGACGTTGCGCAGGACCGTCTCGCCGGTGGTGGAATAGCGGACGTGACCGATCGCGCGGTCGCCCTTCAGGCGTTCGATCACGGCGCGGTCGGAGAAGCCGTCGCCGACGAGGCCGAGGCGACGCTCGGAATGGAAGCGCTTGCCGTCGAAGGTGACGATGCCCGCCGCCTCCTGCCCGCGATGCTGCAGCGCATGGAGCCCGAGCGCGGTGATGGCCGCGGCGTCGGGATGACCGTAGATGCCGAACACGCCGCACTCTTCGCGAAGCCGGTCGGCGTCGAGGTCCAAATCGAGTTCGCTCATGGGGCTTTCCACGCCGACGCCGGCGGGCGTCCGTTCGTGCCGCACTATGCGCCCGCAGGCGCGGCTTTTCAACGCCTCGGCTCGGTCGTCTCGATGAGCCGCTGCAGGCCCTGCTGATCGGCCGGGCGGGGCTGGGCGGGCACACCCTGCGCGGGCGCGGTGCGGGCCGGCGAAGCCTGCGCGGGCGCGGCCGGTGCGGG
>CAYNUN010000093.1:0-1333 GCA_964400345.1 uncultured Methylobacteriaceae bacterium | reverse complement strand
GGGGCCGAGGATGGTCGGATCGTCCGGCATGGCGGCGAAGAGCGCATCGCCCGTCTGCTTCAGGACGGGGCGCATCCGCGCGTCGCGCAGCAGATCGGGCTGGCGGCCTTCGCCGACGAGATAGTCGAAGAACATGAAGGCCACGACGGCGATCAGGAAGCCGCGCGCCCCGCCGAACAGGAAGCCGAGCGTCCGATCGAGCGTGCCGATGCTCGAATCGAGGATCAGATCCGAGATCTTCACGGTGATCAGCGACACGGCGATCAGCACGAGGAAGAAGACGGAGGCGATGGAGGCGGCCAGCAGAAGCTGCTTGTTGGCGATGTAGGGCTCCAACCAGGGCAGCACGTGCGGATGGAAGGCATAGGCCGCGAAGCCCGCCGCGACCCAGGACGCGATGGCCAGCACTTCGCGCGTGAATCCGCGCACGGATGCAAGGACCGCAGACAACAGCATGATCCCGACGATCGCGAGATCGAGGATATTGACCGGCAGTTGGCTCATCGCCGCCTCGGGTTGTGGGCTCGGAAAAAATTCGCGTCCTTATAGCGGGCGCACATCGCAGCGTCACCCTCCGTCGGACGGCGTTCGGCGCTTCGTCCGCGGAGCCAGCGCGGCGATGCCGGAGACGAGATCGGTGACGTCGCCGCCGGCGTCGAGCGCCATGGCGGACTGGCCCGCCGCCTCGATCCCCGCCCGCGGCAGGAAGGCCGCGCCGAAACCGAGCTTCGCCGCCTCCTTCAACCGGGCGGAGGTCTGCGCGGCGGGACGCAACGCGCCCGTGAGCGCCACCTCGCCGAGATAGACGCGGTCGGGCGGAAGGGGCGCGCCCGTGAGCGAGGAGACGAGGGCCGCGGCGGCCGCGGCGTCGGCCGCGGGCTCGTTGATGCGCAGGCCGCCGGCCACGTTCAGATAGACGTCGTATTGGCCGAGCTTCAGCCCCGCATGGGCCTCCAGCACGGCGATGACCATCGACAGGCGGCTCTGATCCCAGCCGACCACCGCGCGACGCGGCGTACCGAGCGAGGAGGGCGCGACCAGCGCCTGAAACTCCACCAGAAGCGGGCGCGTCCCCTCCATGCCGGCGAAGACGGCGGTGCCGGGGGAGCCCGTATCGCGCCCGGCGAGGAAAAGGGCGGAGGGATTCGGCACTTCGGCGAGGCCCGTCCCCGTCATTTCGAACACGCCGATCTCGTCGGTGGGTCCGAAACGGTTCTTCACGGCGCGCAGGATCCGGAAATGGTGCGCGCCGTCGCCTTCGAAGGAAGCGACCGCATCGACCATATGTTCGACAACACGTGGCCCTGCAATTTGGCCATCTTTTGTGACGTGA
>CAYNUN010000092.1:0-7343 GCA_964400345.1 uncultured Methylobacteriaceae bacterium | reverse complement strand
GCCCTGTCGCCCTCCTTGAGCACGGCGAGCGCGCGGACGAGCCGCGCCCATGATTCCGCGTCTCCGCCCGCCGATGCGAGCCGCGCGTCGAGCGCATCGACCATCGAGCGGATCGCCGCTTCGCGGTCGGCCTGCGGCAGCGCCGCGATCGCTTCGCCGCCCGAGGGCACGAAGGAGGGCGCGGCCGCCTCGATCCGTTCCTTCAGCAGCGCGGCCGCGGCCGAATCCGGCGGAACGTCGGCGAGCAGCGCCTTGAAGATCGCCGTCGCCTCCGCGATCCGGCCGTCCTGTTCGAAGGCGATGCCGCGATAAAAGCGCGCCGCGGGCATTTTCGGGTCGAAGACCAGCGCGGCGTCGAACCGGCTCTTGGCCTCCGCCGTCACCACTCCGCCCGCCTGCAGCACCAGCACTTCGCCCAGCGCCGTCAGCCGTTCCGCGTCGGGGCCCTTCAGCCGGAGAAGCTGCGAATAGGCCCGCACCGCATCGTCATGACGGCCCGTCTGCACATAGATCGGCGCGATGACCTGCCAGCCCGCGGCGTCGTCGGGCTGTTCGGACAGTCGCTTCTCGACCTTCTGCACCAGCGTGGCGAAGTCCGGCGCCTGCTGCAGCCGCGCTTCGAGCGGCCGATCCGGCTCGTCGGGCGAGCCGATCCTGAGATAGAGCGACAGCGAGAACAGCGGGATCAGCAGCACCGCCGAGAGCGCCGCGACCCGCAGCCGCGTCTTGGAGAAGCCCGACGTGATCTCTTCCGCCTTGGCCGCGCCGAGAAGGCGGCGGCCCGCTTCCGTCCGTGCGGCTTCCGCTTCGGCGGCTCCGATCAGCCCGCGTTCCGCGTCGCGATCGATCTCGGCCAGCTGCGCCTTGTAGAAAGCGGTGTCCGTCGCCGTCTCCGGCGACGCGACGGCCGAGCGCGACAGCGGCCGAAGCACGGCCATCACCGTCGCACCCGTCAACAGGGCCATGATGATCCAGACGATCATGAACTTTTGTTACCCAGCCCTCGCTTCCGCGTCACGCGCAATCTCCGCGACCGGGGGTCGCGGAGATGACGGGGATCGGTCGTTCAGCTCACGATGTCCCAGCGGCCGTCGGCCGCACGGCACGCCGTGCCGACGCCCTGCTGCGCGCGCCCGCCGATCATGATCGTGTGGGTGTATTGGCGGCAGACCCGGTTGCTTTCGTAATAGACCGGGCCGGGATCGACATAGCCGCGCGCGCCGCTCGGCGCCGCCCAGTTCTGCCGCTGACCCATCGCCACCGCCTGCGATTGCGCGAAGGCCGCCTGCTGCTGCGCCTGCTGGTCGAGGCCCCGGCCCACCTGATTGCCCAGGAAACCGCCGATCATGGTGCCCGCCATCACGGCCGCCACCTTGCCCGCCCCGCCGCCGAAACGGCTTCCGATGAGGCCGCCCGCCACCGCGCCGAGCACGGTGCCCCCGGCTTCGTTCGGTCCCGTCTGGGGGCCGCAGCCTGCGATGCCGACCGACATCGCGACCACCAGACCCGCCGCGATCAATTTTTTCGACGTCATGAATGAACTCCCTCGATACGACGGCGACGGCGCGAGCGCGGCCGTCTTCGCCCTGCATCGGATGGTACGATTCGGGCGAATTTCCGTCCGAAGCCCTGATATGGCCTTACACGGCGGGCAGGCGCAACCTCGCCCGCAATCCGCCCGCATCGGCCGTCTCCAGATGCAGCGCGCCCTTGTGGAGCCGCGCGAGGTCCGCGACGATCGAAAGACCCAGTCCTTGCCCCGGTCGGGACTCGTCGAGACGCCGTCCGCGCTCCAACGCTTCGGCGCGTCTTTCGGCGGGCAGGCCCGGCCCGTCGTCGTCCACGTCGATGTCGATGAAGGCCGCACCGCCCTCCACCGTCCGCCGTGCCGTCACGGTCACGCGGGTCGCGGCCCATTTGCCCGCATTGTCGACGAGATTGCCCAACATTTCTTCGAGATCCTGCCGCTCGCCGCGGAAGCGCAGCCCTTCCGGCAGTTCCGCGTCGAAGACGACGCCGGAGGCGGTCCAGAGCTTGGAGAACACGCGCGCCAGCCCCTCCACCACCGGGGCGACTTCGGTCGAAACGCCGATCGCGCCCGCCCGCGCCGCCGCCCGCGCGCGTTCGAGATACCAGTTCACCTGGTCGCGCATCACCAGCGCCTGTTCGCTCACCTTGTCCGCCAGCGGTCCCGGCTCGGCGGCGGCTTCGTTGGTGATCACGCTCAACGGCGTCTTCAACGCGTGAGCGAGATTGCCGACCTGCGTGCGCGCCCGGTCGAGGATTTCGCGATTGGCGTCGAGCAGAAGGTTGAGTTCGGCGGCGAGCGGCGCGAGTTCCGGCGGATAATCGCCCACGATCCGCTCCGCCGTTCCGCGTCGGATCGAGGCCACGGCCTCGGAGAGCTTGGCGAGTGGCCGCAGCCCGAAACTCACCTGAAACCCCGTCGTCAGCACCAGCAGGCCGCCGAGCACGATGAGCGTCGTCATGAGCGGAAAGCGGAACGCCGCGATGGAGGCGGCGATCTCGTCGGCGTCTCCCGCCACCCGCACCCGATGCCGCGTGCCTTCCGAGGTCTGCACCACGCGCTGCATCTCGCGCAGCCGCCGGTCGTCCGGCCCCGTCAGATAGCCGCGCACCACGCCCTGCCCGCTCCCCGGCCCCGGCGGGCCGTCCAGCGTCGGCAGACGCATGCCGAACAAGGATCCCGAGGCGAGGTCGTCGCCGGGTTCCCCGCTCAGCCGGTCGATCTGCCAGTACCAGCCCGACATCGGCATCTCGAAACGCGGATCGCCGAGCGCGAAAGGGTCCTGACGTTCCGACTCGTCGGGCGAGGCGATCGCATTGGCCAGCGCCTGCAGATAGATCGTCAGCCGGTCGTCGAAGGCCCGTTCCGTCGCCCGACGATGGATCTCGGAGAGGATCAACCCCGCGGCGAGAAGCATCACGAGGCTCAGCACGGCCGCCGAGACCGAGAGGCGCGTGGACAGCGTGACGGGGCGCGCCATGCGGTCTCAGCCCGCCTGCGCGGGCGGCGCTTCGAGAATGTAGCCGAGCCCCCGCACCGTATGGATCACGTCGACGCCGAGCTTCTTGCGCAGCCGCCCGACGAAGACCTCGACGGTGTTCGAATCCCTGTCGAAATCCTGTTCGTAGAGATGCTCGACGATTTCGGTGCGCGAAATCACCCGCCCGGCGTGATGCATCAGATAGGCGATCAGCCGATATTCATGCGAGGTGAGACGCACCGGATTGCCGTCGACGGTCAACCGTCCCGTCCGCGTGTCGAGCCGCAGCGGCCCGCAGGTCAACTCGCTCGTCGCATGGCCCGCGGCCCGGCGCAGCAGCGCCCTCACGCGCGCCAGCACCTCCTCCATATGGAAGGGCTTGGTCACGTAGTCGTCCGCCCCCGCGTCGAAGGCCTGGACCTTGTCGCTCCAGCGGTCGCGCGCCGTGAGGATCAGCACGGGCATGGTCTTGCCCGCCGCGCGCCACGCCTGCAGCACCGCAGCACCGTCCTTGAGCGGAAGCCCCATGTCCAGAATCGCCGCGTCATAGGGCTCGGTCTCGCCGAGGAAACCGCCCTCTTCCCCGTCGAAGGCCCTGTCGACCGCATAACCCGCGGTTTCCAGAGCCGATACGATCTGTCGGTTCAGATCCTTGTCGTCCTCGACGACCAGAAGCCTCAAAGTCTTCGCCCCCTCAACGCCGGTCGGCGACACGGCCGGTCCGGCCGTTTACGCGCACACGAATGATCGTACCATCTTCGGTCAACAGCGTGACCCGGTACATATGGCCGTCTCCTTCGCGGCAGAGCCTTGCGCCGACGGCGTCCCCCGCGACCTCCGCCCGCGCCGCGCGGATGGCGGCGATGGGCGCCACCACCGTCCCCGCCTCGACGAGCCGGCGAACGTCGCGCTCGTTGAGACAGGCGGGCTGTGCGTCGGGGGGCGGCGTCGGTACCGCGAGGGTCGGATCGAGACGCGCGGGATCGTCGGCGCGCAGCCCCGCGCTCGCCGCGAAGACGAGACAAAATCCCAAGGTGACGCCGAGCGCCGAAGCGTTGCGCATCGATTCTCCTGTTCCGAATGCGGCCGCACTCTGCCTTCTAGCGCCCGCGACGTTCAAGCGCTTCGACCTTAGCCGCCAGTTCCTGAACGCAGGCTGTCAAAAGCGGGACGAGGCGCGCCGCATCGAGCGATTGCAGAACCGGGCGGCCCTCCGCGTCGAGCGCGTCCTTCGCCCCCGTCACCGCTTCGGGCACGATCTCGGCGACCTCATGCGCGATGAAGCCCTCCCGCCGCCGGTCGGGTTCGCTCGCGAAGGCGAAACTGCACGGACGAAGCCGGGCGACCCGTTCGAGCGGCGTCTCCACCGCCGCGACGTCGATCTTCACGCGATGGTCCGAGGTCGTGCCGTACAGCGTTCCCGTCGCCGAAACCGAGATCGCCCCCACGGGCGTCGTTCCGCGCTGGAAAAGCACCGCGGGCGTCGTCCCGGTCGTCGATCCGTCGACGAGCGCCAGCGCCGGCGCGGCCGGTCCGAAGGCCGCCTCGATCCGCGCCGCGAAGGCCGGGGCGGGGCGGCCCGAAAGAAGCCTGTCGATGCGCACCGCTCCGGTGGCGGGGTCCGCCGTGAGAGCCGTCCGCCATTGCGCCCCGTCGGGCGACACTTTCAGGCTCCATGCGTCCTCGCCCGCGAGCCCCATCTCCGCCCGCCCCGACCAGCCCGTCTGGAAGACGACGCTCGCCGTGGCCGCGGCCGCCGATTTGTTGATCGTCACGCGGAGGTCGCCGTCCCCGGGCGCAGCGCCGCCCCGCGCCGCGAACAGCACCGATCGCGCCCGTACCGAAAGCGCATGGCCGGGATCGACGCCCGTCCCCACCCCGAGCGCCTGAACGTCGCCGATCTCATGCAGCAGCCGCCCGAGCGGAACCCAGCCTCCCGTCGTCCGCGCCACGATACGCCCGTCCGAGGCGCGCCACGCCGTCCATCCGTCCTGCGGCGGCATGAAACGCCACGCGCCGCCGGAGAAGACGGCGACGACGCCTTCGCGCCCCGCCCAAGCACCCGTCGGGGTCGCGCCCAATCCATAGGCGTCGCCTTCCGCCGGCGCGGCGGGCGGCGCGTTCCGCTCCGTTTCGAGGAGCCGCATCTGGACGATCGCGTCGAGCGCGGCCAGAGCCTCGTTGTGGGTCACATGTTTCTGGGCCTGGCCCGCCGCGATCAGCGGCAGCCCGAGGCGGGCCGTGTCGGACATGCGCGTCTCCTGTCGGGGTTCAAAGGATCGGGACGATGGCTTCGAGCGCCGTTCCGGGGCCGATCTCGGGTGAAAACTGAGTGATGCGGAGCGAGAGCGTCGAAACGCGCGCCCCGAAATCCGCCGTCTCCGCCGCCTGCGGGTAGAGAATCCGCGGCGTCGCCGTCCGGAAGCTCCGGACCGTCACGCGCGCCGCGAACAACTCCACGGCATAGAGTTCCGCGGATTCGCCGAGCGGGATCTCCTCCCCGCTCCATCCGTCGCCGCCGACGCGGCTCCTTCGGATCCAGGAGATCAGCACGCCTTCCGCCGTCCGCGTCGCTCTCGGATGGACGGGCGCGAGCGGCCGAAGCGCGAAATCGCGCGCCGACGCCTCGAACTCCGCCGTGGCGATGGCGTCGCCATGGTCCCGTCCCGCGGCGGAGACGCGCCACCGGCGCACCGCGCCGATCGCGCCCGGATCGTTCGCGAGCATCGTCACCGCACCGTCGAGCAGCACGACCGGCGCGCCGGGTCCGACCCTGCGCGAGGCGAGCGCCTCCGAGCCGCCCAGTCCGCGGATCAGGCGCGAGAGCCGGAACCGGCGCGGCCCGACGAGTTCCGCCCGTGCGAATGCGACGACCTCCCACAGTTCGTCCGCGCCCTTGATCGCGACGGGCGTCTCCGCCGCGAGCGCGGAAAGGTCTCCGCCCGCCACGGGAGCACCGCCCGCGAATTCGACCTCCAGCACCGAGGCGTCGTCCCAGCGCCACAACGGCCCGGGCCCGAATTCGGCCGCCGTCCGGCCCATGATCGCGGGCATGTCGATCTCCGCGGCGGCCGTGAAGCTTTCGCCGTCGATCGAATGCCGCACGACGAAGCCGCCCGGCCAAGGATCGGCATGCACCGCGAGCGCTTGGAGCGTCGGCGGCGACCCCGTCGCGACGGGCAGGTCGATCACTTCCGCCCAAGGCCGGCCCGGCACGGGCGGCGAGCGCAGCGCGCGTTCCGGGGCGGGTCCCGGCGGCGCTCGATGCACCGCCGGTTCCGTCGAGACCGCCTCCACGACCCGCTCGCCACGATCCGCGATGCGCGTGATCCGGAACGGCCGATGATCCGTCCCGACCGGCAGTTCCACCACGTCGCCGATCTCCAGCCCGATCAGGCCGGGCCTGAGCCGGAACGCCGCGGCTTCGCGTCCGGCCCAGATCTCGTGCAGCCGCACATCGGCGATCCGCTGCGCCTCGCTCCGCGTCGTCACCACGGGCACGTCCGTCCGCTCGCCGTCGCGGCTTCCGGTGCCGAGACGGCGCGACATCACGCTGCCGCGACGATAGTCCCATTCGCCGTCGATGAAGCCGACATGCACGTCGCGCGGCAATTCGCTTTCCTGCGCGCGGCGGAAGGCGATGGGCTCGCCCTTCGGTCCGGGCACGAGATCGTCGGGGCCGATGCGCAGCAGCGGCCCGCCGCCGCGCCGCGCGAAGCGCAGCGTCCCGCCCGAAACGATCCCGTCGAAGGCGAAGGCCTCGGCGAGCGGCTCCAGCACCGCCCGCAGCGTCATCGGCCGGTCGATCACGCATCCGTCGACGAAGCCGTCGACCGCGATTGCGGACGCCGCCGGTCCCTCCCCGTCCGCGAGCAGCGCCGCGAGGAGCCGCTCGACGGGCATGCCTTCGAGCCGGCCCGTCAGCCAATGGCCCGTCCGCCAATTGGCGGCGTCCGACCAGACCGCGCTCTGCGCCGGAAAGGCGGGAAAAGGCCGCGCGTCCCAAGCCCAGAGAAAGATCCGGTCGGGGTCGACCATCCGCCCGCCATAGACGGGCGAGACGGGGTTGCGCGCCGGGTCGTCGAAATGGCCGATCACCGCCTCGATCATCCGCTGTTGGATCAGGTCGTCGCGATGCCCCTGCGAGAAGGGCGGCGTCGCGCCTTCCGAGGATTTCAGGTCCGGGAACACGTTCGGCCCGTTCGGTCCCTTGTCGACCGCCGGGCAGCCGAGTTCGGTGAACCAGATCGGCTTGGATTTCGGCCGCCACGCGGTCGGGACGGGCCGTTCCACGCCGCCGACGCGTTCGTGATGCGGCGCGCTCCACCAGCCGAC
>CAYNUN010000091.1:0-7363 GCA_964400345.1 uncultured Methylobacteriaceae bacterium | reverse complement strand
GTCTTCGGAAGTCGTCCACCCGTCGATAGGCGACCTCATCGCCAATATTTAGCGCTTTCGTTGGATGCCGCGCGACCTCGGCGCGCGACGCATAGAGGTGAACATCCCCGAATTCACGCTCCGCCTCTTCGACGGGGATCATCGGGTGCATCAGGCGCGCGTCGTGGTCGGCAAGTCGACGACGCAGACGCCGATCTTCTCCGAGACGATGGAATATGTGGTCGTCAACCCGTCCTGGAGCGTGCCGCAGTCGATCCTGCGGAAGGAGATTCTCCCCAAGCTCGAGAGCGATCCGGACTATCTCGCCCGGCACGGCTACAGCATCGTGCGCAACGGCGGTCGGGTGTCGGTCCGCCAGGCGCCCGGCGAGCGCAATGCGCTGGGCTTCATCAAATTCATGTTCCCCAACAACCACGCCGTCTACATCCACGATACGCCGAAGCGGAAGCTGTTCGCGGAGAGCGAACGCGCCTTCAGCTACGGTTGCGTGCGGGTGGACAAGCCCTTCGAGCTGGCCGAATTCGTGCTCGCCGAAACGGGTTTCGATCGGGGCCGCCTCGAAGCCTTGATCGGCAAGGGAGAGCGCACGATCCATCTCTCGCGGCCCCTGCCGGTCCATATCGGCTATTTCACCGTCGTCGTCGACGAGACGGGACGGCTCCGGCACTTCCCCGACATCTACGGCCATGACGAAAAGGTGCGCACGGCGCTCCGCCAAGGCCCGAACCGCGTCGCATCGCGCTGATGCCGCCCGGCTGCGACCGATCCGAATTCATGCGCAGGCAACCGGACATTAACGATTTTCGGAAAGGGTTCGTTCAGCCGTGTCTTCAACGGCGCCTTTCGTGCCCGGTGGGGCCGCCAGCAGGAAGAAAAGCCTTGCGTATCCTCTCCGGGTCCTGCGTTGCGGACCGCTGCCGTCGCGGCGTCTTGATCGGCGCCGTAGCTCTTGCCGCCCTTTTGGCGGGCACCCGTGCGGGCGGCGATCTCGTCGCCAACGGCGAGACGCGCACGCTCACGATCCATCACGTCCACACGCAGGAGACCGTGCGCGTCACCTACAAGCGCCAGGGTCAGTTCGATCGGGACGCTCTGGAAAAGCTGAATTGGGCGCTGCGCGACTGGCGTCGCGACGAGCCCACCAGCATGGATCCGCGGCTGTTCGACATCGTCTGGGAGGTCCACCGCGCCGTCGGCTCCGACGAGCCGCTGCACGTCGTCTCGGCCTATCGTTCCCCCGAGACCAACGCCATGCTGCGCCGCCGTTCGAACGGTGTCGCCAAGCATTCGCAGCACACACGCGGCAAGGCGCTCGACTTCCATCTGCCCGACGTCTCGATGCAGAAGGTGCGCGACATCGCTCTGCGTCTGCAGCGCGGCGGCGTCGGCTATTATCCGAGCGCCTACACTCCCTTCGTGCATCTCGATGCGGGCAGCGTCCGCCACTGGCCGAAGATGAACCGCGACCAGCTCGCCCGCGTCTTCCCGGACGGCAAGACGGTCCACATCCCGTCCGACGGCCGGCCCATGGCCCGCTACGACGAGGCCTATGCCGAGGTCGTCGCCAATGGCGGCCACGTCTTCGGCGCGGCGAGCTACGCGGATGCAGGCGAGACCGAAGCCGCCGGGACCCCGAAGAGCAAGGGTTTCTTCGCTTGGCTGTTCGGCGGCAAGGACGAGGAGGAGGATGCCGAAGAGGCCGTCCGTCCGCGCAACCGCGTCGTGCGTCCGGCCCCGCCGCGCGAACAGCGCGCGCCCGAAGAAGCGAAGCCCGTCGAATCCGTGGTGGTCCAGAAACCCGCCTCTCGGGTTCCCGCGGTCGTGATAGCCGAGAGGACCCCGCCCGCCGCCCCGTTGGCGCGCAGCGAACCCGGCGTGCCGCAGCTCGTCTGGCAGAACGGCCCCGCGCCCCTGCCGCCCTCCGGCCGCCTCGGCAATGCGCCGGCGCCCGTCACGGTCGCGGTGCTCACGTCTCTCGCGTCCTACCGGCCCGCCGACGTGCCGCTCCCGCCCGCGCCGGACAGGCCCGGCGTCGCGGTCGCGCAGCAGGGTGATCCCGCGCCCCGCTTGCCCGCGCTGGCGGGCCGCGCCGCCGACGTCCCCCTGCCGAACGAGCGTCCGTCCGAATTCCGCGTCGCCGCCGGCCTTGCCGAGGCGACCGCGATGGGTTCCGTCCGCAATGCGGGTCCGGTGGCTCTGCCGCCGGCCATCACCGGGGGTCAGGATCGCGCGTTGGGCTCGGTCGTCACGGCCTATGCGCCCGGCGTCGGCAACGTCGCCCCGATGCCGCCCACGCGTCCCGGTTCGGCGCGTTCCGCCGCCGCGGCCGAAGCCGCATCGCGGCCCGCACCCGCACGGGACAGGGACGCAGAGAGGGCCCGCGAGCGGGCGCGCCCGCCCGTCGAGCGCACCGCCGAGCGGACATCGGCTCCCGCCGTGGAGACCACCGGAGCCTTGCGTCCGCCCGCTCCCGCGACCGCCGCCGCGACAGCTCCCGCCGCGTCGCCGCAGGGAATTCTGTCGGGCGCCGCGACGCCCGCCATGGGCTTGGGCCCGATGTCGGGCTCGCTCCCGACGGATCGTTTCTCGCGCTGAGCGGGTCCGCCCGCTCAGGCCATTCCGAGCGCTTCGAGATAGAGCTCCATCACGGCCTCTTCCTCCTTGCGCTCCGCATGGTCCTTCTTCCGCAGCGCCACGATCTTGCGGATGATCTTCGTGTCGAAGCCGTTCCCCTTGGCTTCGGCATAGACGTCGCGGATGTCGCCCGCGAGGGCGGTCTTTTCCTCTTCGAGGCGTTCGATCCGCTCGATGACGGCCTTCAGCTCGTCGGCGGCGACGGAATTCTGCATGTCTTTCGTTCCCGGGCTCGTGGCGTCTTCGGTCGCGTTTCGTGTCGGCCAAGGGCGCGTCCCGGTCAAGGCGTCGGGGTCGACTTCCGGGCCGCGCCTGTGGACGACGGGGATCAAGCCCGCGCGGCGGCGACGGCGCTCTTGCGTCCGTCCCGCAGCAGCGGTCTCAGAAGCCGCGCGAGCCGGACGCCCCAGGCCTCGGCCCCGGCCTCCTCCGCGATCAGATCCTGCCGCACTTCGATCAGCGCGTCCGGCAGCCCCCGCCGCGTCGCATGCCGATCGATCGTGTCGCCCGGCAGGCCGCCGCGATAGGGCTCGTTGTCGCCGACCACGAGGTCGGTTTCGGCAGCGAAGGCGGCGAGCAGCGGCAGCGCGAGCGTCGGATTGCGGTCCCACAGCACGGCGGCGTGCCATGGCCGCGGCACGCCCTTCCACAGCGGCGTGAAGGAATGGATCGAGACGATCGCGGGCGGCGTCCCCGTCGCCGCGGCGGCGTCGATCGCCGCCGTGATCGCCGCGTCATAGGGGCGGTGGAACCGGGCGAGCCGCCGCTCGATCTCCGCAGCGTCCGCCCTCGCATTGCCGGGCACGATCGCGCCGTCCGAGAGGCGCATCACGAGCGTCGGGTCGTCCTCGCCCCGATTGGGGTCGATGAGAAGTCGGGAGAAATTCGTGAGCAGCGCCGGTGCGCCCAATTCCCGCGCGAGCCGCCGCGTCAGCGTCGCCGCGCCGATGTCGTAGGCGATGTGGCGCTCGAATTGCGCGGCCGGCAGGCCGAGATCGCCGTAATCCGCCGGCACGTGACGCGAGGCGTGATCGCACAGGATCAGCACTCCGGCGGCGGGGTCGCCCTCGACATGCTCCACCGGATGCGGCACGACCGCGGGCGCGATGCTGCGATCAAAGGTCATGGCGGCTCCGTTCCGTGATGCGGCGGCATCATAGTGACGCGACGCGGCGCGTGCCATACGATCCGGCCCCGTTCGTCCCCCGTCCCGGTGAATCGTGACGTCTCTCTCCTCCGATCGCCCTACGGGCGGCGCCCTTCTCCTGCCCGTCGCGGCCCTTGCGGCCGGCGCCTTCGCCATGGGCGTATCGCCGATCTTCGTGCGCTTCGCGAGCGCGGCGGAGGTCGACCCCTTCGCTTCGGCCTTCTGGCGCGTGGCTCTCGCTCTGCCGGCCTTGGCGGTCTGGGCGGCGCTCGAGGATCGCGGCCGGCCGTCCCGCACCACCTTCTCCAAGCCCGCGCTGCTTGCGGGCCTGTTCTTCACGGGCGATCTGCTGTTCTGGCATCTGTCGATCATGGGCACGACGGTCGCCAACGCCACCTTCTTCGCCACCACCGCGCCGCTCTGGGTGATCCTCGTCGCGCGGCTCGTCTTCGGCGAACGAATCGCGCGCGCCACGACGATCGCCGTCCTTCTCTGCCTTCTGGGAGGCGTCGCGCTGATCGGCAATTCGCTCGCGGTCGATCCCGCCCGCATCCGCGGCGACGTCTACGGCCTGATCACGGCGGTGTTCTTCGCCCTCTATTTCTTCGCGGTGAAGCGTTCGCGCGATCATGCGGGGCCGGGTCGCGTCACCTTCGGGGCCTCGGTCGTCACCGCCGCGGGGCTGTTCGTCGCCGCCGCGCTCGCGGGCGACCGCTTCATCCCGACGACGATGGAAGGCGCGCTCGCGCTGCTCGCCATGGCGCTGCTGAGCCATGCGGCGGGGCAGGGGCTTCTCGCCGTGGCGCTCGGCCGTCTGCCCACCACTTTCGGCTCGCTCGTCATCTTCCTCGAGGCGATCGCCGCCGCCGCCGTCGCCTGGCTCGTGCTCGGCGAGGCGCTCACCGTGCTGCAGGCCGCGGGCGGCGTCCTGATCCTCTGCGGCATCTGGATCGCCCGACCCCGTCCGGAGCCCTCCTCATGAGCGCCGACCACCGCCGCCTTCTCCGTGCGATGTACGACGCGGCCGTCCATGCCGCGCATCCGGCCCACGCTTTGCCGGCCCATCTTCCTCCCCCTCCGCCGCGCGGCCGCATCATCCTGCTCGCGGCGGGCAAGGCCGCGGGCTCGATGACCCGCGCCGCCGAGGCCTTCTATCGCGAGCGCCACGGGCTCGGGCCGAAGACGCTCACGGGCCTCGCCGTCACGCGCATCGGCTATGCCGAGCCCACCGCCTTCGTGCGCGTCGTCGAGGCGGGCCACCCGGTCCCCGACGAGGCGGGCCTCGCCGCGACCCGCGAGACGCTGGCGCTCGCCGCCGCCGCGACCGAGGACGATCTCGTCCTCGTGCTCCTGTCGGGCGGCGGTTCCGCCAATTGGACCGCCCCCGCCGAAGGCCTCGGTTTGGCCGACAAACAGGCCGTGACGCGCGCGCTCCTGCGCTGCGGGGCGGATATCGGCGAGATCAACACGGTCCGCCGCCGCCTCTCCGACATCAAGGGCGGCCGCCTCGCCAAGCTGGCCTTCCCCGCCCGCGTCCTCACCCTCGCGATCTCGGACGTCCCGGGCGACGATCCCGCCGTGATCGCTTCCGGCCCTACGGTCCCCGATCCCACGACGCGGGCCGACGCGCTCGCCGTCCTGCGGAAATACGATCTCGCCGTTCCCGCCGCGGTGTCCCACCGCATCGAGGATCCCGCGAGCGAGACCCCGAAGCCCGGCGATCCCGCCCTCGCCCGGTCCGAATTCGTGATGATCGCCAAGCCCGCGGACGGGATCCGCGCCGCCGCCGCGGTCGCGCGCGAGGCCGGATACCGCATTCTCGATCTCGGCGCGGACCTGCAGGGCGAGGCGCGCGAGGTCGGGGCGGCCCATGCCGCCCTGGCGCTGCGCGAGGCCGCGCGCGGCGAACGCGTCGCCGTCCTGTCGGGCGGCGAACTCACCGTCACCGTCCGCGGCCGCGGCCGCGGCGGGCCGCAGCAGGAATATGCGCTGGCGCTCGCGCTCGGCCTTGCGGGCGCGCCCGGCATCCGTGCGGTCGCGGGCGACACCGACGGCACCGACGGCGGCGGCGGCAAGCCCGACGATCCCGCCGGCGCCTTCGTGGACGAGGACACGCCCGCCCGCGCCGCGGCCCGCGGCCTCTCGGGCGAGGCGCTGCTCGCCGACAACGATTCCACCGCCTTCTTCGAAGCGCTCGACGATCTCCTCGCCCCGGGACCGACGGGCACCAACATCAACGATCTCCGCGCGATCCTCGTCGATCCGCCCGCCGGAACCGCCCGCCCATGAGCAAGAAAGGTCATCGACCCGTCCGGTCGCTCCTCCTCGCCGCCGTCCTCGCCGGGACCGCCGTCCCCGCGCTGGCCGATCTGCGTCTGTGCAACATGACGTCGAGCCGCGTCGGCGTCGCCATCGGCTATCGCGACCCGCAGGGCTGGGTGTCGGAGGGCTGGTGGAATCTGCGTCCCAACGCCTGCGAAACGCTGATCAAGGGCACGCTGACGTCACGTTACTATTACGTGTATGCTCAAGATTACGATCGCGGCGGCGAATGGGCGGGCCGGACGCCCCTCTGCACCCGCGACAAGGAATTCCAGATCCGCGGGGCCGAGGACTGCCTCGCCCGCGGCTTCGACCGGACCCGCTTCTTCGAGGTGGACACCGGCGAGCAGAAGCACTGGACGGTTCAGCTGGTCGATCCGGCACGAACGGCCCCCGCACGGCCCTGAGGGAAAGACCATGAGACGCACGAAGCGCACCAAGATCATCGCCACTCTCGGTCCGGCCTCCAACGACCGCGCGATGATCGCCCGCCTGTTCGAGGCCGGCGCGGACGTCTTCCGCATCAATATGAGCCACGCCTCGCACGACCTCATGCGCACTTTGGTTCAATCGATTAGGTCCGTCGAAGCGGAGTATCGCCGGCCGATCGCGATCCTCGTCGATCTGCAGGGTCCGAAGCTGCGCGTCGGCACCTTCGCTCAGGGACCCGTCGATCTCGTCGAAGGCGCGGAATTCGTGCTCGACGCGGACAAGAAGCCCGGCGACGCGACCCGCGTCCATCTTCCGCATCCCGAGATCCTGCGCGCCCTGCGCCCCGGCCATACCGTCCTCGTCGACGACGGCAAGGTGCGGCTCCGCATCAAGGAGGCGACCCCCAAGCGCGCGGTCGCCGTCGTCGAAGTCGCGGGCCGCATCTCCGACAAGAAGGGCGTGAGCCTTCCCGACACCGAGATCCCCGTCGCCGCCATGACGGAGAAGGACCGTTCCGATCTTGAAGCCGCGCTCGATGCGGGCATCGACTGGGTCGCCCTGTCCTTCGTCCAGCGCCCGGAAGACGTCGCCGACGTCAAGAAGACCGCGCGCGGCCGCGCCAAGGTGCTCTCCAAGATCGAGAAGCCGCAGGCCATCGCCCGGCTCGAGGAGATTCTCGAGGTCTCCGATGCGCTGATGGTCGCCCGCGGCGATCTCGGCGTCGAAATGCCTCTCGAAAAGGTCCCCGGTCTTCAGAAGCGCATCACCCGCATGGCGCGGCGTCTCGGCAAGCCCGTCGTCGTCGCCACCCAGATGCTCGAATCCATG
>CAYNUN010000090.1:6002-7401 GCA_964400345.1 uncultured Methylobacteriaceae bacterium | reverse complement strand
AAGGCTCTGTCGGAGATACACAGTACGTCGGGTGGGGCGGAACTTCCTCCGGCGCGGTGTCGGGCTCCAGCTCCAGCGCGTTCCGCCCCGCCGGAGGCGCGGAAATCGGCTTCAACTACCAGATCAACAACTTCGTGGGCGGCGTAGCCGTCGACTACACCTGGTTTGGTGTCCGAAAGTCCGCCTCGGGTGATCTGGATCTCGGAAATATCAATACCTGCACCGGTACTAACCTAAATACCTGTGATCCTCTGGGAGATGATAGTGATGATTATTCGCTTATGGGCTCTTACAGCCTGAAGAGCCGCATGAACGCCCTTGCGACCGCCCGCGGCAAAGTCGGTCTGGCCTTCGACAACTTCATGCTGTTCGGCTCGGGCGGCTTGGCGATGGGCGACGTGCACCATCGTCTGACCGCGACCGGCGACACGACGGTCGCCGACGACATCAATCCGACCTTCACCCGGACGAAGTCCGGTCAGAAGTTCGGTTGGGTGGCGGGCGGCGGCATCGAATATGCCGTCAGCCGGAACATCAGCCTGAAGAGCGAGTACTACTATTACGACCTCGGCACGACGAAGTTCAACGGCCGGGTCTCCGACGACGACAACGAGTCGTTCACGGGTTCGTTCAAGCTGCGCGACACGGGTCAGTACGCCCGGGTGGGCGTGAACATCCGCTACTGATCGGGCCTCACGGCCACAGCAAGAAGGCCGCCGATTCGTTTCGGCGGCCTTTTTCGTTCTTGGTGGGGATCGTCGTCGTCGGACGAAGCGTGCCTGCTTGGTCAGGTCCCGCGGAAGCGGTCCGCCGCCGAAAGGGACGTCGAGACGGCCTAGTCGAAGGCCTTGGATCTCGTTCCCGGGTTCGCCTTCGCAGGAGCAGCGTTGGAGCCGGGCGTCGTTTCGATCCTCCGCAGGATCATTTCGGCCCGTCGATCCAGATTGCCGGACACCACGCGGCCCGTCGACATCGCGGCGTCGACCTTCGTGATTTCGACTTCGCCGATCTCGGTCTGCAGGCGACCCAAGGTCTCTTTGGTGTCGGGATCGGTGATCGTATTGCCGAGAGCGACCAGCTTCAGACGCTGTCCGGCCGCGAGCGTCCGGCCGCCTTGATTGACGACGACGGTTCCGGTCGTTTCGGTCAGCACGACACGAAGCGGATGCAGAAGCTCGGTGACTTCCGTCCCGATCGTCCGTGAAAGCGGCTCCGCAGCTTGTGAAGGCGACCCCGGAACACGCAGTTTCACGATGTTCGACCACTGCACCTGACGCGTCGCGACCTCGATCGCGGAATATGTGATCTCGGCGATCGTCGAGGTCCGTGAGGTGCGCTGCTTGGAGATCGGGTCGACCTCCTGTTCGATCACGGGCGTGATCTTGACGCGGCCGGTCAG
>CAYNUN010000090.1:2997-5992 GCA_964400345.1 uncultured Methylobacteriaceae bacterium | reverse complement strand
TCAGAATGAAATCCGCCCCGAGGACCTGGCCGTGGCGTACCCGCTCCCCCGTCGCCGCATCGGCACCGGTCACGATCGCCATCTCGCGTCGATATTCGCCCGTCTCCGCGCGGTCGAGGACCGAGAAGCGCCGACCCTGCGTGAAGTAGACCGTGAGACGTTCGCGCAATTCGCGCGAGAACGCGGCATCATCGCTGCGGAATTCCGAGACGATCAGGCGAACGCGCTTGGCCGTTTCCGGCATCACCGACTTGAATTTGTCGATCTCGACGCTGAGCTTGACGACGTAGCGCCCGAGGGCGTCGTTCTCGGAACTCAGTTCGCTGAAGGTCTTCACGCTGCCGCCGCTGCGCGTGACGATCAGATCCTGTCCGATCGAGTCGGTCCGTACGAGGCGGAGTTCATCCGACGCCGGACCGGACGGTCCCGACCGGTTCTCCCGCCCTTCGATCTTGGCGGTGCCCACCACAAGCCCCGAAACGAGGTTCTGGTCGACGGAGACCCCGGTCGCGCGTTGGATCGCTTCCACCAATGCGGCCGTGACGGCCTGGGGCCGGCTGTCGCCGATCCCGGTCGCCACCACCGTCACGATCTCGGCCCGAAGAGGCGCGGCCGTGCCGAGAAGCACGAGCAAGGACAAAGCGGCACTGCGTGATCTCATGGCCTCGTATCCTTCTCGGCTCGGCCGCTCATCCGGTCAGAACTGCGCGGCTTTGGACGCGGCCTGCGGATCGGTCTTCTTGGCGATCGCGGCCTTCTGGGCCGACGAGAGCTTCGGAACGTTGTTTTCCTTCATGAAGGCCTCGGTGGCCTCATTGTATTTCTTGATGTTCGAGGTCTGGGTGGGGATGGCGGTCAAGGTCATCTGCGCCGCATCGATGATGGCGGGCGCATTCACGAGATCGGACGGTCCCGGTTTGGTCGCGATCATCGCGGTCGCGGAGGCGATCGCCAAGCCGTTGTAGACGAGGGCGATGTTCATATGGCCTTGAGCCTCGGCCACCTTCTTCTTGCCTTCCTCGTCTCGGACCTTTGCAAGGCCTTCGCGGTTGACCGGGTTCTGCTCCACGGCCTTGAGCGACTTTTCGAGCGCATCCTTGCTGGGCTGCTTCATGGCCTCGATCTGGGCGGCCGTCGCGCGGATCTGCGACGCTTTGGCCTTGTCGCCCTGCGCTTCCTGAATCAGCGCGATGGCCATGACCTGATTGTAGAGCGCGCTCTTCAGGTTCGTCGTCAAGGACGCCGCAGCCGACGAGAAGCCGCCGCCGCCGCCTCCCATGCCCGGGATCGGAAGGCCGCCGCCGCCGGGCAGGCTCGGCATTCCGAACTGCGCGGACGCTGCGCCCATCATGCCCAAGGAGATCACCGCCGCGGCGGCGATGGACGTTGCGAAGTTCTTCATGGCTGTTTCCTCTGCTGTAGGCCTTGGCCCGGGGCGTTCATTTTTTTCGCAGGATGTCGCCGGGCTTGAGCGGTTCGGCCAGTTTGCCGACCGCCTCCGCCACGCTGAACTTGTCCGTGATCCTGCGAATGACGACTTCGCCCAGCAGCGTTTCCGCGCCGCCGAGGCTCATCTTCGTCGTGGGGTCGATGAGTTCTTCGCCCAAGGCGTAGACCTCGAACACGTCTCCGACTTCGAGCCCGCCGCCCTGACCGCGGTTGATGAAGATCGACTTCCCCTGCGCCTGAACGACTTCGATCGGGTAGACGGCGCCGACGACGGCGTTGCCGATCTTCCGGCCGGCATCGCCGGCCAGCCCGTTCCAGACGGTCCTGACGGGGGTCGCCGTTCTTTCGCTCACCACTTCGGGCTTGTCGTTGAGGGCGGCGACGACCGAGCCTTGGAACTTGATCTGCCCCGACGTCGTGTCGAGCACTTTCACGGATACGTCGATCGCCGCCTGATTGCTGCGGCGGAACCGCCCCGGAAGCTCTTCGATCGGGCGGAAGACGGGGTCCTTTATGTCGATGCTCTTCAGGGACAAGTGGACGATGAATTCCACATTGCCGAGGTCGCCGCTCTTGGCCGCATTGCCGGCGAACAGCTTTTTGCAGCTCTCTTCGACGACCGCACCGTCGGGCCGCCCCGCGCGGCGAACCTCGCCGTCATTGCCGCAGGCTGCGAGCCGCTGCTCCTCGAGCACGGTCGAGAGCAGGACCGCCTTGTCCCTCTCGAAGATCTTGAAGCGCCTCGACGCGCGAAGCGTCTCCTCGACCCCGAGCACCAGAAGATTGAGATCGAGATCGTTCCGGCGGACCGTTTCCGCCAGCGTCCGGTTCTCGGGCGCCTTGATCGGGTAGACGGCGACGAGGGGAGCCTCCGTCTGCGCCACGGCCGGCGAACCCGACAACAGGCAGCCGACGAGGGCCGATGCGAGAAGCGCCGCAGTGCAGGGGAGAGCCGACAGGTTCTTGATCACGTTCATCCTATCTTTCCGATCGGCCTTCATTTGCTGAGACTGAGCACGACCGAGGTCGCCTGAGGGACGGGCCCCGTCAGGACGACCACCCGGCTGCGACCGGCTTCCAGCGAGATGCGCTGCTCGTCGAGCATCTCCGCGATGGCCCGCCCGCGCGCGTCCGACCACGCTTCGGCAAGCCGCAGGGCTTCGGTTCCGCCGCCCTTGTTGTCGATCCTGAACTGGACCTTCGTCTTGCCGTCCTCGCGCCATGCACGAAGACCGACGATCGTGCCGCGGCAGGCCTTGTTGACCACGCGGACGTCGAGCCCGTCCTGATTGAAGTCCAAGACCGTTTCGCAAGGGGGCGCCTTGCGCTGCATCGGCCTCGCCGCGGAGCCGTCGGCAGGGGCGGCGAGGCCCGGCGCCGAGGGAGCGGCCGTCGATGCGGGGGCTCTCGGCGGCGGTTGCAGCGTTTCGAAGCCCGGCGGCGGCAAGGTTTTGACGCCCTGCGGCGGGAGCAGCGTTTCGAAGCCCGGCGGCGGGGCCGACGGCGGCATCGGCGAAGCGGAGGGATACATCAAAGGCGGCGCCGA
>CAYNUN010000090.1:0-2897 GCA_964400345.1 uncultured Methylobacteriaceae bacterium | reverse complement strand
TTCACCCTGACGCTCGTGTCGGATCGGGCTCGCGTCTCGGTGGAAACCGAACCGCCTTGCTGTTCGATGCGGACCTTCGCGTCGCTTTCGGCGCGGCTGCGCACCTCGATCTCGAGTTGCTGTGCGGCGAGAGGCCCGACCGCACCGAGAACGGCCAGTCCGAACAGCGCGCCGAGTCTCGTGATGGCGACGGTCATGCCGTGTTCCTTCCGCAGCGGGCTCAGAACGAGATCGTGAATTCGTTGTTGCCCGCGAATTTCGCGTCGAACGACTTCACGTCCTTGTGGGCGTCGAACAGGCGATCGAGCACCTCTTCGGTGTCGAGCTTCGGCGGGCCCGCGAAGACGATGGTCGTCCGCGTGTCGTTGGACTCTCCGACATTCACCTCCGGCGTCGCCGTCGGAACCGCCTTCTTGATGGCCTCGCGAATGTCGCGCAGCTTCTGCCGGTCGCGCTGCGTCACGCCGATGACGCGCACGACGTATTGCCGCTCTCCGGTGACGGCACGTTCGGCCGCAGCCGAATCCGCGTCGCGGGCGACCTGGAAATCGACCACCGCCGCGCTGGTCTTGCGACCGATCTCGATCGCTGCGGCATTGGCGAGCTTTTCCTGCAGTTCGTTCCGCAGCGGATCGCCGTTCGGACCACGGACGTTCTGGGTGATCGACACCGGCACGGCCGCCACCTGCGTTCCGCCTTTGAGGTCGAACAGCTTGAAGCGCACGGTCACGGAGCCTGCGAGACGCTGCTCGGCCGCGTCATATTGAAACTGACCGTATTCGATCGCGCTGACGGCGAGCGAGAAGTCGACCTTCTTCTTGGAGGGGTCCTTCTCGCCGATATCCGCTGCGAGCTGCTCCTCGCCCGCGCTGCCCGAGAGCACCCGAAAGCCCGAACCGAGGAACGCCGCCGTGAGCTTGTCCGCGACATAGGGAGCGCGCGGATCCTTCGCCTCGGCCGCTCCGACCACGAAGGTCAGCCGATTGGAAAGGGACCGCTCGGTCGACCGCATGATGCGGTTGAAATCGTTCTTGAGCGCGGACATCCGAATGGTGCCGTCGGCGCGGCAGGAGAAGCGTACGACGGGCTTCTTGCCCTTGTCCTTGTCGGCGATCGGCTTGCCTTCCTGGTCGAGGCCGCGACAGACATGGGCGGTGTCCGACGTGAAGTAGCGCTTCCGGAAGGTCTCGAAATCGCGCTCCATGTCGTCGCGGAACTTCTTTCCGATCTCGGCTTCGGCCTGAGTGCCCGCGAGGCTGCGCAGCGCGCGCTCCAGCCCCGTGTAATAGGCCTCGACCGCCGCCTCCTTCTCGGACCGCGCATTGCCGACGGCGTTGAAGGGAACCTCGTCGAAGGAGGTGTCGATCGTGCCCTGACCGCCCGTGGGAGCGGTGTTCACGATCACCTTGGTCTCGACCGTGGTCTGCACTTTGGTCTCGACGCTCGTCTGTGCGGCGGCGGAACCGACAAGGACCGAGGCGAAGAACAGGCCGAGCGGAAGCCGGGGCGAGCGGCGGGTGAAGGGGGCGAGCGTCATGATTCGGTTTCCTCAGGCGTCCGCGGCCGTAGCCTTGATGAGTGGGACAAGGACCTCGGCGGTCCCTTGAGCGGCTGCGCGAATGCTCGTCATCGTGACGTCGCGCGTCACGCCGCGCTTGAAATCCGCGAGTTCGACGTAGCGCTTGGTCCCGGTGGCGCCCGCGACCTTCTTCAACGGATCCTTGATCCCGGCGGGCATGTGCTCGAGTTGACCGTCGCGATTGCGGACGATGCGCGACCCCATCGAGACGTCGATCTGGGAATTGCCGCCCGCCTTCGTCCGCGACACCTTCGTGATGCCGGCGCGGATCTCGTAGCCGTTCATGCGCGACGCATCGGGTTGAGACAGGATCTCGCTGCGCATGCCCAGCCGTTGCTGAAGCAGCCGAAGAACGCGCCCCTCGCTCCACGGCGAGTCGGGCGGCAGGATCGCGACGTTCGTGACCTTCGCCTTGTCGAGCGCGTCGAGGATCATGAGGCTGTAGACGTGCCGCAGTTCCCGCCCGAGTTTGACGATCTCCGACGCTCGCGCATCGCCTCCGACATCGGCGGAGGCCTCCACGGCTCCGGCCACCAGATGTTCGAGATCCGGCGGCAGCGGATCGGGCAGGACCATGTTCTTGACTTGGAAGACCGCGGCGGCGCGTTCGCGCTTGTCGCGGAGCGTCTTCGCGGCGCGGCCCAGCAGTTCTTCGACCGCAGCCACGAAGACCCGGCGATAGGCTGCGGCGAGATCGGCATCGGACAGTCTGGAGCGCGCCTGCACCACCTGGTTCACGACGATCATGTTGCAGTAGACGGACTCGAAACGCGCGCTGTTGCGGAAGGCCGCCTGGTCCGTCATCACGTCCAGCGCCGCCGAGACGCTGATGATCGTCAGATATTCGGTCGGCAGACCGGGAGTGGCGACGGTGACGACTTCATGCTGTGCGCGGGTCAGCGAGACGGCGACGGGGTTGCCTTCGTCGCGTTCGTTGAGGGCGGCCACCCGCCCGAAATCCTTCTGGGCGACGACGATGTCGCGGACCATGGGGGAGAGTTCCGCGCCGCTTCTGTCGAGCCCCGCCGATCGGCGCACGGGCGCAATCAGATGCTTTGCGGCCATGCTGCTCTCCGACATCGCCGTGTCGTAGAAGCATCCTGCAAAGAAGTGCGGTTGCGCCGTCTGCGAACGCGCGATCGCCGGCAAGCAAAGTCCCGCACCGATGCCCATGGCGCCGGCGACGATCCCCCTTCGAGAAAGCATGCTCATCGTCGGATTTCCCTGGCCCCTGTTCAGGGGAGCAACGCGATTCAATTGTCGGTCAACAACATGCCGACTTAAGGCTAACACCAATGAGATATATCACTCAATCATT
>CAYNUN010000089.1:0-7404 GCA_964400345.1 uncultured Methylobacteriaceae bacterium | reverse complement strand
TTCTGGCCGAGGCACCGCGGATCGACGTGCGGCGCAAGCGCTTCGCGAGCATCAAGGGCGAGATCCCGTCCCCTCTCGCGCCGCCGCCCGGCTGTCACTTCCATCCCCGCTGCCCGCATGAGACGGCGGTCTGCCGCATCGGGCGTCCGCCTTTGCTGTCCGTCGGGCCGGATCACGTCTCCGCCTGCCGCCTCAACGAGCCGGCGGACGTCGCCGCGGCGCGATGACGGGTTCCGTCCGGCCCCTCGCCGTCGCGCTCGGGGGCTGCTGCGCGCTCGCCGCGGCCATGGGCATCGGGCGCTTCGTCTACACCCCGATCCTGCCCGCGATGATGGAAGGGCTCGGTCTCGCGACCTCGCAGGCGGGCTTGATCGCCTCCGCCAATTTCCTCGGCTATCTGATCGGGGCCGTGTCGGCGGGCTCCTCCCGGATCACCGCGCCGCCGCGCACCGTCCTGCTCGCGACGCTCGCCGTCAGCGCCGCCACGACCGCCGCGATGGGCCTCGTCGAATCCTTTCCGTGGTTTCTCCTCCTGCGCTTCGTCGGCGGGGCGGCGAGCGCCTGCGGGCTCGTCTTCGCCTCCTCGCTCGTGCTGGAGCGATTGGCGGGGACGGGGAGGGAAGGCCTCGCCTCGGTGCATTTCGCGGGCGTCGGCACGGGCGTCGTCCTGTCCGCCGGGCTCGTCCCGCTGATCGGTTCCGGCGGGGCGGATTGGCCGGCGCTCTGGCTGGGGGCGGGCGCTCTCGCCGTTGCGGGTTCGGTCGGCGCCGCGCTCCTCATCCCGCCCGCACGTCGCGGAACCGCGCCGCCGCCGGTCGAGGGGCCGCATCGCGTGCCCTTCGCCTTCGTGGCGGCCTATGCCCTGCTCGGCTTCGGCTATGTCGTCACCGCCACCTTCATCGTCGCCATGGTGCGCGAAACGCCGGGCCTGCGTGCGCTGGAGACGCCGGTCTGGCTGGCCTTCGGCCTCGCCGCCGCACCCTCCGTCGCGCTCTGGTCATGGGCGGGCAAGCGCTTCGGCGTGCTGCGGACCTATGCGGCCGCGGCGCTGGTGCAGGCCGCGGGCGTCGTCGCGGGCGTGGTCGGCTCGTCCGCTTCCGGGCTCTTCGTGTCCGCCGTTCTGCTCGGCGGCACCTTCATGGGCATGACGGCGCTGGGCTTCGCGGCCGCCCGCACGCTGTCGCCGGAAGCCCCGCGCAAGGCGGTCGCGGTCATGACCGCCGCCTTCGGCTTCGGCCAGATGATCGGCCCGTCGGTCGCGGGTTACGGCCATGATCTGACGGGCGGCTTCCTCTGGCCCTCGCTGCTCGCCGCCGCGGGCCTCGTTCTCTCCGCCGTGATGACGATGCGGGTCGTGCGGCGCGGCGGATGACGTGGACGGCTCGCTCTGCCCGCGCATGCGGGCATCCGCGACGTCGCCCGTATTCCCTTATCGCCGGAAGATCCTGTCGAAGACGCCGCCTTCCGCGAAATGGATGCGCTGCACCTTCTGCCAGCCGCCGAAATCGGCGTCGATCCGCAGCATCTTCACGTCCTTGAACCGGGCCATGGCCGCCGGGTCGGCGAATTCGGGCCGCGCGGGCCGGTAATAATGCCGCGCCGCCAGCCGTTGTCCTTCGCGCGAATAGAGGAATTCGAGATAGGCCTCCGCCTGCTTCCGCGCCTTCTTCGTTTCGACATTGGCATCGACGAGCGCCACCGTCGGCTCCGCGAGGATCGAGATCGAGGGCATGACGACCTCGAACTTGTCCTTTCCGAACTCCTCGCTCGCGAGAAAGGCCTCGTTCTCCCAGGTGACGAGCACATCCCCGATGTCGCGCTGCGCGAAGGTGATCGTCGAGCCCCGCGCCCCCGTGTCGAGGACGGGCACGTTCCGATAAACCGCACCCACGAAGTCGTCGATCTTCCGCTCGTCGTCGCCGAAGGCCTGCATCGCCCAGCCGCGCGCGGCGAGATAGTTCCAGCGTGCGCCGCCCGAGGTCTTCGGATTGGGCATCACCACCTTCACGTCCGGGCGGATCAGGTCCGACCAATCCCGGATCGCCTTCGGGTTCCCCTTCCGCACCAGAAACAGGATCGTCGACGTATAGGGCGCGGAATTGTGCGGCAGCCGCCGCTGCCAATCCGCGGGCAGCTTGCCCGTCCGCTCCGCCACCGCATCGATGTCGACCGCCGAGGCCAGCGTCAGCACGTCCGCCGCGAGGCCGTCGATCACCGCCCGCGCCTGCGAACCCGAGCCGCCATGCGATTGCCGAATGCGGATCGTCTCTCCCGTCCGCGCCTTCCACTCCCGCTCGAAGGCCTCGTTGACGCTGCGATAGAACTCCCGCGTCGGATCATACGACACGTTCAGCAGCGTGACGGACTGCGCGATCGCGCCCCCGGCGGACACGAGCAGCAGTGCCGAAACCGCCGCGAAGATCGCAAAGACACGCGCATGCATGGAGCGGATCCCCCAAAAACGCGGACCCGTTGACGGCCCGACCCTTCGCCCAAATCCAGAATGCCCCGAAAGTGAACAGATCGCCATATTCGCGACGCGTTGTTGCACCAATGAGCAATCGGAACCTAGCCTGATCTAACGTAAGTTCAAGTTCGAAAACGACTGCCGGAGGCTCGGACGTGACCGTTTCGAACACGAAGCGTTCGTCATATGTGCGGAATGCACTGTCCTCGGTTCGGCGAAGCTTCGTCACGGTCGGGCTTTTTTCCGGCGTCATCAATCTTTTGGCGCTGACGAGCCCCCTCTACATGCTTCAGGTCTATGATCGGGTGCTGGCGAGCCGTTCGGTGCCGACGCTGGTCGCCCTGTCGCTGGCCGCGCTCTGGATGTTCGCCGTTCAGGGCATTCTCGACGTGATCCGCGCACGCATGCTCGTGCGCATCGGTGCGGGCATCGACGAGACCTTGGGCGAGCGCGTGTTCCGCGCCGTCGTCTCGCTGCCGCTCAAGGACCGGCGCGTCCGCGGCGACGGCCTTCAGCCCCTGCGCGATCTCGACGCGATCCGCGGCTTCCTGTCGAGCGGCGGCCCGGTCGCGATCCTCGATCTGCCGTGGTTGCCGATCTATCTCGTCGTCGTCTTCCTGCTCCATCCCTGGCTCGGTTGGCTCTCGGCGGGCGGGGCGCTGGTCCTCTGTCTGCTCACCTTTCTGACGGACAGGCTCTCGCGCGGGCCCGCCAAGGAGGCGGTGCGCGAGTCGAGCACGCGCATGGCCGCCGCGGAGGCGGGGCGGCGCAATGCCGAAGTCCTGCGCGCCATGGGCCTGACCGACGCCATGACCGACCGCTTCATGCGCGTCAACGAGCGCTTCCTCGAACATTCCGAACGCATGTCGGACGTCGCGGGTCTGCTCGGCGGGCTCACCAAAGTGCTGCGTCTCGCGCTCCAATCGGCGGTGCTGGGGCTCGGGGCCTATCTGGTGATCGGGCAGCAGATGTCGGCGGGCGCGATCCTCGCGGCCTCCGTCATCATGGCGCGCGCGCTCGCCCCGGTCGAAACGGCCATCGCGAATTGGAAGGGCTTCGTCGCCGCGCGCGACGGCGCGCGCCGGCTCGACACCGTCCTCGCCGCCTTCGGGGAGGACGAGGCGCCCTTGGCGCTGCCTCCGCCCCGCATGCAGCTGTCGGTGGAGAACGTCCATGTCGGCCCGCCGGGTCTGCGTCTGCCCGTCGTCTACGACGTGTCCTTCAAGCTCCGCGCGGGGGAGGCCTTGGGCGTCATCGGGCCGAGCGCGGCGGGCAAGTCGACCCTCGTGCGGGCGATCACCGGCGTCTGGCCCTGCCTGCGCGGCGATGTCCGGCTCGACGGCGCCTCGCTCGACCGCTGGCCCGCCGCCGATCTCGGTCGCCATATCGGCTATCTGCCGCAGGACATCGAACTGTTCGACGGCACGGTGGCGGAGAACGTCGCCCGCTTCGATCCCGCCGCGACGCCGGATCTCGTGATCGCCGCCGCCCGCGCCGCGGGCGTGCATGAAATGATCCTGCATCTGCCCGAAGGCTACGAAACGCGGATCGGCGAGGACGGCACGGCGCTGTCCGCCGGCCAGCGCCAGCGCATCGGCCTCGCCCGCGCGCTCTATCGCGCTCCCTTCCTCGTGGTCCTCGACGAGCCCAATTCCAATCTCGACGCGGAGGGCGAGGCGGCGCTGACCGAAGCCGTCCGCGGCATCCGTGCACGCGGCGGCATCGCGGTCGTCATCGCCCATCGGGCGAGCGCGGTGTCCGCCGTCGATCTGCTCGCCGTCCTGAATGCCGGGCGTCTGCAGGCTTTCGGCCCGAAGGACGAGGTGCTGCGCTCGGTCATGAAGCCGCCGCCGGACGAGCCCGCCCGCGTCGAGGCCGAACGTCGCCGCGCCGTGGCTCGCGGGTCGGGACCGCAACGTCCCATGGGAGAATGACATGACGCCTCTTCCGCTTCCCGGGTCGCTCGCGCCCTCCCGCTCCCGCGAGGCGGTCCGCCGGCATGCCCGTGCGGGGCTCGCGGTGGTGGTGCTGATGTTCGGCGGCGTCATCGCCTGGGCCGCGACCGCGGATCTCTCGGGCGCGGTGGTGGCGTCGGGCTTCGTCACGGTCGAATCCAACGTCAAGAAGGTGCAGCACCCCACGGGCGGCGTCGTCGGCGAGCTGTTGGTGCGCGAAGGGCAGGAGGTGTCGGCGGGGCAGGTCGTCCTGCGCCTCGACGAGACGCTGACCCGCGCCGGTCTCCAGATCCTGCGCAACCAGCTTCGCCAGCTGGAGGGCCGCCGCGCCCGTCTCGAGGCCGAGCGCGGGGAGGGCGTCGTCGCGCTCGTCTTTCCGCCCGCGCTCCTCGCCGCCGCCGCGACCGACGCCGAGGCCGCCCGCGTGGTGCAGGGCGAACGCGCCGTGTTCGAGACGCGCCGCAATTCCCGCAACGGCCAGAAGGCCCAGCTGCGCGAGCGCATCGCCCAGTTGGCGCAGGAGGTTCAGGGCCTCTCCGCCCAGCTCGAAGCGAAGGAGAAGGAGCTGAGCCTGATCCGCATCGAGCTGCGCGGCGTCGAGGATCTCTACCGCAAGAACCTCATCCCCATCACCCGCTTCACCCTGATGCAGCGCGAGGAGACGCGCCTTCTGGGCGAACGCGGCGCGCTCGTCTCGCAGATCGCCGCCTCGCGCGGCAGGATCAGCGAGACGGAGCTGCAGATCCTCAATCTCGATCAGGACATGCGCACCGAAGTCGCCCGCGACCTGCGCGAGGCCGAGGGCCGCATCGCCGAGACGGCCGAGCGCCTCGTCGCCGCCGAGGACCAGCTGCGCCGCGTCGAACTGCGCGCGCCCGTGTCGGGCTCGGTGCATCAGCTCGCCGTCCATACCGTCGGCGGCGTGGTTCAGGCGGGCGAGCTCTTGATGACCATCGTCCCGCGCGACGAGGCTCTGACCGTCGAGGCCCGCGTCTCCCCGCTCGACATCGAGCCCGTGCGCAAGGGCAGCGCCGCCGTCGTCCGGCTTTCGGCGCTCAACCACCGCACCACGCCCGAGCTCGAAGGCGTGGTGGACAGCGTCTCCGGTGATCTCGTCCGCGATCAGGCGACGCAGTCGGCCTATTACGCGGTGCGCATCACGCTGCCGCCGTCCGAACTCGCCAAGCTCGGCGCGGCGAAGCTCATTCCCGGCATGCCCGCCGAGAGCTTCATCCGCACCGAGCCGCGCACCGTGCTCGATTATCTGGTCCGCCCGCTGCGCGACAATCTCGCCCGCGCCTTCCGCGAGCGCTGACGGGCCGCGCTCAGAAGGCGAGCTGCACCTTCATGGATTGCGACTTGTCGGAGGCGAGGTCGAACGCCTCCTTCGCGCGTTCGACCGGCAGCGTCGCGCTGTGGAGCGGGGCGACGTCGATCCGCCCGGAGCCGAGCAGCGCCACCGCCTGTTCGAATTCCTCGTAGAATCGGAACGTGCCCTTGAAGTCGAGTTCCTTCGCGACGACGGCGTTGAGCGGGAAGGGCACGTCGAGCCCGCCGAGCCCCACCTGCACCAGCGTGCCGCGCGGCCGCAGACAGGCGATCGCGTCCGCGATGCCCGATTTGTGGCCCGAACATTCGAAGGCGACGTCGAAAAAGCCCTTGTCCGCCTTGAACGGTTCGAGCGCATTCGGATTCGCCGCCACGTCGAGCGCCGTGTCCGCCCCCACGGTCCGAGCGGTGCCGAGCGTGCGGGCCGCGACGTCCGTCGCCACGATCTCCCGCGCGCCGAAATGCCGGGCGACGATGATGGTGAGCGCGCCGATGGGGCCGCAGCCCGTCACCAGCACGCGCTTGCCCGCGAGCGGGCCCGCGCGGTCCGCCGCATGGAGGCAGACGGCGAGCGGCTCCGCGAACACCGCCGTCTCCGCGCCGACGCCGTCCTTCACGGGCACGGCCTGCGCTTCGCTGCAGACGAGCCTTTCGCGGAAACCGCCGTTCACATGCGGGAAGCGCATCGCCGAACCGAAGAAGCGCATCTCCAGGCAATGCGCCTGCATGCCCCGCTCGCAGAACCGGCACGTTCCGCAGGCGCGGCCGGGATTGACGGCGACGCGCATGCCTTCCGCGACCCGCGTCACGCCGGGGCCGACGGCCGTCACCCGCCCGGCGATCTCGTGGCCGAGCACCATGGGCGCCTTGATTCGGACCGTGCCGAACCCGCCGTCATGGTAGTAATGCAGGTCCGAACCGCAGATCCCGCCGCGCTCGATCGTGACTTCGACCTCTCCCGGCCCCGGCGTCTCGAGGGCGAAATCCTCGACCCGGAGATCATGGGGAGCATGGACGACGACGGCGCGGACGGAGGCGTGCATGAGGCGATTCCAAGGTTTGCGGTCCTGACGGTCGCAGACTGCCCCAAGCCGCGCGGCGATGCCAACGGATAGCGTGCGCCGGCGCGCGGGGCCGCTCCGCGCAGGGCTCGGATCCGCCGAAATTCGAGCATTTCATTAGGAATCCATTAGGGGTTGCGTCCGAATTCCCGTCGCCGCAAGGACAAGCGTGACCATATTGCAACAGCGGGGGGTCAAAACGCCGTCCGAGGGCATGCTTGAGGTAAAGTTCGATTGATCGACGAAATGAGACGGGTAGGTTCCCCCTACCGGACGGATGCGAATCCGACCGGGTCGTCACGAAGCATCATCGACCGGCCTAACGGGTGGTGTGCGGTGCTCCGGGGCGAAGGGATCGGACCTGTCGAGGCGGAGGCGCGAGCTTCCACCGAGCGGAGCCCTCCCGACGGGTCTCAAAAATCTTTTGGAGGTTTACCTATGAAGCTCGCCAAGAGCCTTCTCCTCGCTTCCGCCGCCGGCTTCGCCGCTTTCGGCGCCCAGGCTGCCGACCTTCCCTCGAAGAAGGCCGCGCCGGTTGAGTACGTTAAGGTCTGCAAGACCTACGGCGCCGGCTTCTTCACGATCCCCGGCA
>CAYNUN010000088.1:3163-7408 GCA_964400345.1 uncultured Methylobacteriaceae bacterium | reverse complement strand
CACCTCCGGGTCGGAGACGCCTTCGAGCGCGGAGAGGAACGTGTCCTCGGCGTCCACATGGACGAGCGGGATGTTGTAGCTGTCACGGAACAGCGCCACGACCTTCTTCGCCTCGCCGAGCCGCAGCAGCCCGTGATCGACGAAGACGCAGGTGAGTTGATCGCCGATCGCCTCATGAATCAGGACGGCGGCCACGGCGGAATCGACCCCGCCGGACAGGCCGCAGATCACGCGGCCCGAGCCGACCTGCGCGCGGATGCGCTCGATCGCCTCCTCACGGAAGGCCTTCATGGACCAGTCGCCCGTGCAACCTGCGATCTTCCGCACGAAATTGCGCAGGAGTCCGGCGCCATGCGGCGTGTGGACGACCTCGGGGTGGAATTGCACGCCGTAGAACTTCTTCGCCTCGTTCGCGACGGCGGCGAAGGGCGCGTTCTCGGAGACGGCGATGACCTCGAAACCCTCGGGGAGCTTCGTGACGCGGTCTCCGTGGCTCATCCACACGGGATAACGCTCGCCCTGCCGCCATACGCCGTCGAAGAGCGGGCTGTCGGACCGCACCTCGACTTCGGCGCGGCCGAATTCGCGATGATGCCCCGCTTCGACGGTGCCGCCGAGCTGCGCGGCCATGGTCTGCTCGCCGTAACAGATCCCGAGCACCGGAACGCCCGCATCGAACACGGCCTGCGGGGCGCGCGGCGTGTCGACTTCGGTCACCGAGGCCGGGCCGCCCGAAAGGATCACCGCTTTGGGTCTCATCTCCCGGAAGGCCTTCTCGGCCGACTGGAAGGGCACGATCTCGGAATAGACGCCTTCTTCGCGCACGCGTCGCGCAATGAGCTGCGTCACCTGACTGCCGAAATCGACGATGAGGATCTTGTCGTGATGATGCTCGGTCATGACTGTCGCTTAAGTCAGGGACGGGACGGATACAAGGTGGGCAGCGGGGCGAGGCGTTCGCTCGGGTGCGAACGACGAACTCTCTCGTTGCGCAACAAACGAGGTCAAAGTGGTCGCGCGCGTCCCTTCTCCCCTTGCGGGCGAAGAGCCTGACCCGGACTTGATCCGGGGTGGACCGCCGGCGGCGGGCCGGATGAGGGGTCTCTCGATCCGCCCGCGGGTCGGTGTGCGAAGGTCGCCGGAGATTGCAAGACCCCTCATCCGGCGCTTCGCGCCGCCTTCTCCCGCAAGGGGAGAAGGGGAAGCCCCGCGACGGACCGCATCCCTCACCGCACCCGCCTCAGCTGCGCGAGAAAGAACCCGTCCGTCCCCGTGCGTCGCGGAGAGAACAGCAGGCCCGCGCCCGTCGGGCTGCGGAATCCGCCGAGCGCCTCGTGGCCGCCGTCGCGGGCGATCGCTTCGGGATCGAGGACCTCGAATCCGTCATGGCGCTCCATGAAGCCGCGGACCGCGTCGTCGTTCTCCGCAGGCAGCAGCGAACAGGTGATGTAGGCGATGCGGCCGCCCTTCTTCACGAGCTTCGCCGCGCGGTCGAGCACCAACGCCTGATCCTTCGTGCGATCGTCGAGGCTCGAAGGGCGCACGCGCCATTTCGCGTCCGGGTTGCGCCGCCAAGTCCCCGATCCGGTGCAGGGCGCATCGACGATCACGAGGTCGATCTTCCCGGCGAGATCGACGAGCGGTTCGTCGTCGCGGCTCTTCGGCGCGCGGATCTGCGCATTGCGGACGCCCGCGCGCTCCAGCCGCTCGAAGATCGGCGCGAGGCGCCGCTTGTCGTTGTCGGTCGCGAAGATCTGGCCGCGATTGTCCATCATCGCGGCGGCGGCGAGCGTCTTCCCGCCTCCGCCGGCGCAAAGATCGACCACCTGCATGCCCGGGTCGATGCCGAGCAGTCGCGAGACGAGCTGCGAACCCTCGTCCTGGATCTCGATCTTGCCCTTGATGAAGGCGGGTTCGGCCTGCACCGAAGGCGCGCGGCCGTCCTCGCGCGGACGGATGCGGAGGCCCACGGGGGAATGCGGCGTCGGCTCGACGTCGAGATGGGCGAGTTCCGCCAGCATTTCGTCCCGGTCCGCCTTCAGCGTGTTCACGCGGAGATCGACCGAGGCCCGTTGCGCGAGGGCGGCGAGTTCCTCGCCCCTGCCCTCCCCGAAGGCTCCTGCGAAAGCGGGATCGAGCCATTCGGGATAGTCGCCGAGCACATGGGCGGGCGTATCGGCGGGGAGCGCGCCCGAAAGCGCGGCCCGCTCCTCGTCCGTCAAGGGTTCGGGCGCGAAGCGCTCGCCCGAGCAGAGCCGCCCGATCGCCTCCGCATCGAGCCCTCGGGCGAGCCGCAGCGCGCCGAGCAGCATCGCACGCGGGGTCGACGCGCCCATCAGCGCCGAAGCCGAGGCCTTGCGCCGCAGCGCGTCATAGACGAGCGCGGCGATCGCCGCGCGGTCGCCCGAGCCCGCGAAACGATGCGACAGGCCCCAATCCTTGAGAGCGTCGGAGGCGGGCCGCCGGCGTGCGTCGATATCCGCAAGAACCTCGACGGCGGCGGAAATGCGTGCGGCGGGGGTCATGCCGCCTCTCTTTCTGCAGGGACGCGCTTATGGCCGAAGCGGGAATCGGCTCTAGATGCGCCGCCGCGCGGATCGCGCCGACCATCGTCGGACCGCTCCGCGCACGACGCTGTTTCGCTTACGGAGAAGACCATGCCCAAGATCATCGCTCTCGTCCTCGCCGCGACGCTCGCCGCCTGCGCGTCCAAGCCCGTGGACCTGACGCCGCCGCCGAAGAAGCCGCTCGACGCCAAGACGACGCTCGAGTCGGGCCGCAAGTCCTGATCTCCCGCCGGGCCGCGGGGCGTCACGCTCAGCGGCCCATCGGATAATTGGGGCTTTCGCGGGTGATCGTCACGTCATGGACGTGGCTCTCGCGAAGGCCCGCGGACGTGATCCGCACGAATTCCGCCTTTTCGCGCAGTTCCTGCAGCGTCTTCGCGCCGACATAGCCCATCGCGGCCCGCAAACCGCCCGAAAGCTGGTGCAGCACCCCGCCGACGGTTCCCTTGTAGGGCACCTGCCCCTCGATGCCTTCCGGAACGAGCTTGAGCTGGTCCTTGATGTCCGCCTGGAAGTAACGATCCGCGGAGCCCTTCGACATCGCGCCGACCGAGCCCATGCCGCGAGAGGCCTTGTACGCGCGCCCCTGATAGAGGAACACCTCGCCGGGGCTCTCGTCCGTGCCCGCGAGCAGCGAACCGATCATCGCCGTTTCCGCCCCTGCCGCCAAAGCCTTGGCGAGATCGCCGGAGAATTTGATTCCGCCGTCGGCGATCACCGGCACGTCCTGCTTGGCCGCCGCTTCCGCCGACTCCATGACCGCCGTAAGCTGAGGAACGCCGACGCCCGCCACGATGCGCGTGGTGCAGATGGAGCCGGGCCCGATGCCGATCTTCACCGCATCCGCGCCCGCATCGATCAGCGCCTTGGTGCCGGACGCCGTGGCGACGTTGCCCGCGATGACCTGCACGGCGTTCGACAGCTTCTTGATCCGCGTCACCGCCTCCAGAACCTTCTGGGAATGGCCGTGCGCCGTGTCGACCACGAGCACGTCGACGCCCGCATCGATCAGCATCTCCGCCCGGATGAAGCCCGTATCGCCCACCGTCGTCGCGGCGGCGACGCGCAGCCGGCCCTGTTCGTCCTTCGACGCGTGCGGATGGGAGACCTGCTTCTCCATGTCCTTCACGGTGATCAGGCCGATGCAGCGATAATGTTCGTCGACGACGAGCAGCTTCTCGATGCGGAATTGGTGGAGCAGCCGCCGCGCCTCGTCGGAGGTGGTCCCCTCCTTCACCGTGATCAGGCGATCCTTCGTCATCAGCTCCGCCACGGGCTGAGCGGGATTCGCCGCGAAGCGGACGTCGCGGTTGGTGAGGATTCCGCACAGCTTGCCCGGCTTGCCCGCCGGGCCGCGTTCGACGACCGGAATGCCCGAAATGCCGTTCGCCTTCATCAGTTCGAGCGCTTCGGCCAGCGTCTGGTCGGGATGGATGGTGACGGGGTTCACCACCATGCCGCTCTCGAACTTCTTCACCTTGCGAATTTCGTCGGCCTGTTCCGGCGGCTCGAAATTGCGGTGGACGACGCCGATGCCGCCCGCCTGCGCCATGGCGATGGCGAGGCGCGCCTCCGTCACCGTGTCCATGGCGGCCGACAGGATCGGCATCGAGAGCTTCAGCGTCTTGGTCAGCCGGGTGGCCGTCTTCACCTGGGCCGGCAGCCCGGTGGATGCGCC
>CAYNUN010000088.1:0-3153 GCA_964400345.1 uncultured Methylobacteriaceae bacterium | reverse complement strand
CGGGATGTTGAGATGCAGCGTCCGCGTGAGCCGCGTCCGCAGATCGACGTCGCTCGGCATCACCAGCGAGTGACCGGGCTGGAGCAGCACGTCGTCGAAGGTCAGAGCTTCGCGGATCTTAGCGAGGGATGCCATGGCCAACTCCTGAATGGGCGAATGGGGGCCGGCGAACGAGGAACGTTCGATGCCGCGAGTTGGCGCGTGCTGTTAGCACGGTCCCGGCGGATTCGAAACGGCGCGACGGCTTCGCCCGCCGAAATTGTTCGGGAAGGACGAAAAACGCCCCCCGCGCCCCTCACTCGCGCCCGCGGAAGCCCGTGGCGAGCACGTAGAGTTCCGAAGAATCCGCGCGGCTCGCCGCGGGCTTGACGTGCCGCACCGTCGCGAAGTCGCGTTTGAGATCGGCGAGGAGTTGGTTTTCCGTCCCGCCCTGGAAGACCTTGGCCACGAAGGCCCCGCCCGGTGCGAGCACCTGACGCGCGAAATCGATCGCCAGTTCGGCGAGGGCGACGATCCGCAGATGGTCCGTCTTCTTGTGGCCCGTCGTATTCGCCGCCATGTCGGACATGACCACGTCGGCCTCGCCGCCGAGCATGGCCATGAGCCGCTCGGGCGCGTCCGCGTCGTTGAAGTCCATCACCGTGAAATCGACGCCCGGAAGCGGGGCGATGTCGAGGAGGTCGATCCCGATCACCTTGCCCCGGCCGTGCTCGGATTGAACCTTCTCCGCCGCATATTGCGCCCAGCCGCCCGGCGCCGCGCCGAGATCGACGACCCGGTGCCCCGGCTTGAACAGGCCGAACTTCTCGTCGATCTCGATGATCTTGTAGGCCGCGCGCGAACGCTTGCCCTCGCGCTTGGCGCGAGCGACGTAAGGATCGTTGAGCTGCCGCTCCAGCCAACGCGTCTGCGACACCGTCCGCTTGGAGGACGACTTCACGCGCTGCTTGAGCGATCGCCCGCCTTCGCGGCCGGAACCCGAACCCGTACCCGTCAAGTCGCCGCTCCCGCGCCCCGCCACACGCCGTCCTCCGCCATCATGCGGATCAGCAGCCCTTCCCTGAGGCCGCGATCGGCGATGCGCAAGCGCTTCGAGGGAAAGAATTCGCGGATCGCATCGAGAACCGCGCAGCCCGCCAGCACGAGATCGGCGCGTTCATGGCCGATGCAGGGATTGGCGGCCCGCTCGTCATAGCTCATGGCCATCAGCCGCCGGATCACGTTCGTGACCGCGTCGTCGCTCATCCAGAGCCCGTCGACCGCCCGGCGATCATAGCGCGGCAGGCCGAGATGAATGCCCGCCAGCGTCGTCACGGTCCCGGACGTGCCGAGCATATGGAACGCGCCGCAGCGGGTCCGGTCGGCGAGGCCGTCGGCGAAGGGGCGCAGCGCCTCGCGCACCTCGCTCACCATGGCCGCGTAGCTTTCCGCCGTGACTTCCACGCCGCCGAAGCGTTCCGCCAGCGTCACGACGCCGAGCGGCAGGGACGTCCAGGCCCGGACCAGCCTTTCCACGTCGACGCGCCCGGGTTCGCGGTCGCGGTCGAGCCAGACGATCTCGGAAGATCCGCCGCCGATGTCGAACAGGAGCACGCCTTCCGCCACCGGGTCCGCAAGCGCGGCGCAGCCCGCGGCCGCCAAATGCGCTTCGGTGCGTCGATCGACGACTTCGAGGCGGATGCCCGTCTCCTCGAACACGCGGGCGAGGAAATCGTCGCCGTTGGCGGCGGATCGGCACGCCTCCGTCGCGATCAACCGTGCGCGGTCGACGCCCCGCGCCTTCATCTTGGACCGGCAGATCTTGAGCGCCTCGATCGTCCGCCGGATCGCCTTCTCGTTCAGCGTGTTGGAACTTCCGATGCCCTCGCCGAGCCGCACGATCCGGGAAAAGGCCTCCACGACCCGAAACCCCGACGAGGCGGGCCGGGCGATCAGCAGACGGCAATTGTTCGTGCCGAGATCCAAGGCGGCATAGGTCGAGCGGAACCCGGCGCGTCGCGACGCGCCTTCTCCGTCGTCATGCGGCTCCGGTTGCGAAGCACGAGCCGCCGCGCGCGCCGGACCATTCGCCGTCACGGGCACTCCGATCTCTCTTGTCGACCCTCAGCATAGCACGCCGAGCCTCGGGCGGAAGCGCGCGAAAGCCGCGCCCTCGCCCGTGGGGCTCAGGGTCGGTCGCGCAGCACCGGTGCGGGCGCGACCGCCGGAATGACGGGCTCTTCCGCCTCGATCGGGATCTTCGATCCGCGCTTGGTCCAGGAGTCGATCTTGTCGAGGTAGAAATAGACGACGGGCGTGATGTAGAGCGTCAGCAGCTGCGAGAAGACGAGGCCGCCCACCACCGCGATGCCGAGCGGCTGACGCAGTTCCGACCCCGCTCCATGCCCCACGGCGATCGGCATGGTGCCGAGCAGCGCCGCGAAGGTCGTCATCATGATCGGACGGAAGCGGATCAGCGCCGCCTCGCGGATCGCGGTCAGCGCGTCCACGCCGTCGCGTCGGCGCTCCAAGGCGAAGTCCACCATCATGATGGCGTTCTTCTTCACGATGCCGATCAGCAGAAGAATGCCGATGATCGCGATCACGGACAGATCCATGCTGAAATACTGCAGCGCGAGGATCGCCCCGAGACCCGCCGAAGGAAGGCCCGAAAGGATCGTGATCGGGTGGATGAAGCTCTCATAGAGCACGCCCAGCACGATGTAGATCACGAGCACGGCCGCGAGGATCAGAAGTCCCTGCCCCTTCAGCGCGTCCTGGAAGAGCTGCGCGGAGCCCGCGAAGCCCGTCGACACGGACGAGGGAAGACCCGCCTCGCGTTCCGCCGCCCGGATCGCCGTCACCGCTTCCCCCAGAGAGGTTCCCGGCGGAACATTGAACGAGATCGTGACGGCGGGCTGCTGCGCCTGCCGACCGATCGAGAGCGGCCCCACGCCCCGCGTGATCGAGGCGACGGCGTCGAGCGGCACGTTCTGGCCGGACGAATTCTTGACGAAGAGCCGCGACAGCGCCTGCGGGTCGGTCTGGAAGTTCCGGTCGGCCTCGAGGATCACCTGATAATCGTTGGCGGGCGTGTAGATCGTGGAAATCTGCCGCGAGCCGAAGGCGCCGTAGAGCGTCTGGCGGATCTGGTCGGAGGTGACGCCGAGATTC
>CAYNUN010000087.1:6726-7476 GCA_964400345.1 uncultured Methylobacteriaceae bacterium | reverse complement strand
TCGCTCACCAACGCGTCCCTGCCCGCCGCCGCCGTCGACCGGATCGCGGAGCCGGACGCGGAGGGCCTGCGCCTTCTCAAGGACGCCGCGGAACGGATGCGCCTGTCCGCCCGCGGCTATCACCGCGTGGTCCGCACGGCGCGCACGCTGGCCGATCTCGACGGCGAGAAGCGCGTGCGGCGCATCCATCTCGCCGAAGCGCTGTCATACCGCGCGACGGCTCTGAGCGCCGCCTTGGCCTGAGGGCGCTCGCGAGGCGGGCGGGAGAAGATAGCCCTTGCCGATCTTCAGGAACGGCTTTTCGAAGACGACATAGCCCAAGGCGCTGATCAGGATGAAGAACGGCAGCGTCGCGACCGCCCAGAGCATGGCGACGTCCATGGACGGGATGCGCCCCAACCGGTCCTCGATCAGCACGATGAACGGCACCACGAAGAAAAGGTGGAGGAGATAGAACGAATAGCTCCATCGCCCGAGAGCGGCGACGGCCTTCGAGAAGCCCCGATCCGCGAAGGTGAAGCTGCGGTCGTACCAGGCGATCAGCAGCGCATAGACGACGCCTTCGAAGAGATACCAGACCACGAGCCCCTCTCTCAGAAAAAGGAAGCGGTCGGTGATCAGGTGCAGCCTCAGGCCGAGCAGCAGCGCGAAGAAAAGCAACGCCGCCGTGATGTGCCGTCCGCGCATCAATCCCGCGGTTCTTTGGACGATGATGCCCATCAGGAACTGGTCGGTTCGCCCCACGAGGCT
>CAYNUN010000087.1:0-6716 GCA_964400345.1 uncultured Methylobacteriaceae bacterium | reverse complement strand
CGACATCCGTCGCCAGAAGGCCGATCCTCAGCAGGACCATCACCCCGATCATGATCGCACATGCGGTTCGGATCCGGAGGCCTGCAACCCATACGAGGATCGGAAACAGCAGATAGAATTGAAGTTCGACGGCGACCGACCAGCCCCCGTTCGGCCATGTCGGGAGCACGAATCCGGTGATCGCGTCTTTGAAGAGGCGTCCGATGTCGGTCCCCGGATAAGCGATGGGGCAAACGACGATCATGAAGATGAGGAGAGGCGCCAGCCGCGTCACCCGACGCACGAGGAAGGGTCCGTAGTCGATGCGTCGGCCTTCCGTCAGCTTCGCGAACAGATAACCGCTCAGGACCATGAAGATCGAAACGCCGGTCATCCCTTGGCCGAAAAGGATCACGGATGTTTCGTAAGGCGCGCCGTCGGGCCGCTCCACGACGCGGATGCCGAAATGGAAGATGAAGACCGTAACGGCTGCCAAGGCCCTGATATGGTCGAGACCGACGTCCCGATCATGCGCGATCGAAGAATTCATGACCAATACTCAAAAGATGAAAACACGACAGGAATATTCGTGCGCCGTCCCCCGCTGTCAATTGCGGACCCTGTGACGAGCTGCCGCGAGCGCGGCCGTCATCTTGCCGTCACGCTTGCGTGGTCACACATGAGCGGGGGACGAATCGCGTCCCGCCGGGATCGTTCGACGTCATGACCGATACGCAGTTCCGACCCGTCTTCGCCGCCCTTCCCGCGGCGCTCCGGCCGCCTTTCCCCGCACCGCTCGACGGCCTTTTCGATTCGTTTCTCGACGATCCGGAGGCTGAAATCCTCGGCCGGTCCGGGACGCTCGAAGTGCGGCTCGCCCGCACGAAGAAGGACGTGAAGCGGGCGCAGAAGCTGCGCTGGCACGTGTTCTACGAGGAGATGTCGGCGATTCCCGATCTCCGCAGCCGGCTGAAGCGCCGCGACGTCGACGCCTATGACGCGATCTGCGACCATCTGCTCGTCGTCGACACGGCGGTTCCGCAGAAGCCGATCCCGGGCGTGAAGCCCGTGCCCGGCACGTTCAGGCCGAAAGTGGTGGGCACCTATCGCCTGCTCCGGCAGGACGTGGCCGAGCGGCATGGCGGCTTCTACACGGCCTCCGAATTCGACGTCGCGCCCATGATCGCCGCCCATCCGGGGCTGCGCTTCCTCGAACTCGGGCGCTCCTGCGTCGAGAAGCGCTACCGCGACAAGCGGACCGTCGAACTGCTCTGGCACGGCATCTGGGCCTATGTCCGACGGCACAAGATCGACGTGATGTTCGGTTGCGCGAGCTTCGAGGGCACCGATCCCGATCGGCTCGCGCTGCCGCTCACCTATCTCGCCAAGAACGCCCGCGCGGCGGACGAATGGTGCGCGAAGGCGCTGCCCGGCCGTCATGTGGACATGGACCGCGTCGATCTCGACGCCGTCGACCCCAGAACGCTGATGCAGGCGCTGCCTCCACTGGTGAAGGGTTATCTGCGGGTCGGCGCGCGGTTCGGCGACGGAGCGGTGATCGACCGGCAATTCGGGACGACCGACGTGCTGGTGGTGCTGCCCGTCAAGGACATCCACCCGCGTTATTTGGGCTATTTCGGCTCGGACGGCGACCGCTACGCCGCCTGAACGCCTTCGCCTGCGGCATGGAGCGCCTCGAGCGCCTCGCGATAGGTCGGGTAGGCGAGATCGACCCCGAGCTCCTCGCGGAGGAGCCTGTTCGAGACGCGCTTGTTCTCGGCGTAGAAGCTCGCCGCCATCGGCGACAGGCGGGCCGCCTCGAAGGGCGTCTCGGGCGGGGGGTCCATGCCCAGAAGAGACGCGGCATAGGCCACCACGTCCTGCGGGGGAGCGGGCTCGTCGTCGGCGACGTTGTAGATCGCCTCGGGCCGGGGCCGATCGAGGGAGGCCTCGAGCACCCGGGCGATGTCCTCGACATGGATGCGGTTGAAGACCTGACCGGGCTTCACGATGCGCTTCGCGGTTCCCTCGGCGAGGTTGACCAACGCGTTCCGGCCGGGACCGTAGATGCCCGCGAGCCGGAAGATCTGGACGCATTTGCCGGTGTCCTGCCCGAAATCGAGCCAGCTCTGCTCCGCCTGCACGCGGCGGATCGAGCGTTCCGAGGACGGCACGAGATCCGAGGTCTCGTCGACCCGCGCGCCGCCGTGGTCGCCGTAGACGCCGACGGTCGACAGATAGCCGATCCAGCGCAGATGCGGCGCGGCGGCGAGCGTGTCGCCGAACATGTCGAGCGTCGGATCGCCCGTGTCGTCGGGCGGGATCGAGACGAGCACGGCTTCGGCCCCGGCGACGATGTCGGGCAGGCTTTCGTCATGGCCGTCTCCGTCGAAGCGGATCAGCTCGATGCCCGGGCCCGCGCGGCCGGGGGCGGGCCGGCGGACGGTGCCGACGATGCGGGAGAAGCGGGAGCGGACCCGTTCGGCGAAGAAGCGTCCGGTATAGCCGTAGCCGAAGATCACGAGGCTCATGGCGCGGTCTCCCCGGCGGCCGTCCATTCCTCGCGGACGGTCGCGTCCTTCTCCGAGACTAGCCGAAGGTTGCGGGTCGCGTCGAACGCTTCCGGCGAGGCGAGGCGCGAAAAGGCCCAGACGGCGGCCCCGCGGACGAGCGGGGAGGCGTCGTCGAGGAGCCGCTCGGCCTCGGATGCGAGGGCGGCATCGCCGGAATTGCCGACCGCGATCAGCACGTTGCGGACGAAACGGTCGCGCCCGGTGCGCTTGACGGGGGTTCCGGCGAAGCGCGCGCGGAAGGCGACATCGTCCAGCCGAACGAGCTCGGCGAGCCTCGGGGCTTCGAATTCGGCCCGGGCGGCGAGTTTCGCGTCGCGCGTCGCGACGGCGAATTTGTTCCACGGGCAGACGGCGAGGCAGTCGTCGCAGCCGTAGATCCGGTTGCCCATGGGAGCGCGGAATTCGTGCGGGATCGGGCCGTGATGCTCGATGGTGAGATAGGCGATGCAGCGCCGCGAATCGAGTTCATAGGGGCCGGGAAAGGCGTCGGTCGGGCAGGCGGCGATGCAGCGGCGGCAGGAGCCGCAGCGGTCGGGCTCGGGAGCGTCGGGCGGCAGTTCGGCGGTGGTGAAGATCGCGCCGAGGAAGAGCCAGGAGCCGTGCTCGCGGGAGACCAGCACGGTGTGCTTGCCCTGCCAGCCGAGACCTGCGGCGGCGGCGAGGGGCTTCTCCATCACGGGCGCGGTGTCGACGAAGACCTTCACCTCAAGGCCGGCCGCGGCCAGCACCCCCGCCGTCTGCTTGAGCCGGCCCTTGATCGTGTCGTGATAGTCCTTCATCCGCGCATAGACGGAGATCGTCCCGCGATCCGGGAGGCCGAGCGTCGCCATCGGGTCGACGTCCGGAGCGTAGCTCGTGCCGAGCATGACGATGCTCTTCACCGCGGGCCAGAGCGTCCGGGGATCGGCGCGGCGATCGGCGTTCTCCGCCATCCAGGCCATGGTGCCGTGATGACCCGCGTCGAGATGGGCGGCGAGGCGTTCGGGCAGCAGGGGTGCGGCGTCGGGCGCGGCGACGCGGGCTTCGGCGAAGCCGTCGACCTTCGCGCGGGCGAGGAGCGCGCGCTTGAGCGCTTCGCCGGTCAGAAGTCGAGATCCGCGTATTGGTCGGCCGGCTGCATCCCCGGAACCCGGTCCGCCAGAAGCGGACGGAAGGACGGGCGGGACTTCACCCGCGCATACCAGTTCTTCGCCGCCTCGTTCTCGTGCCACGGAACGTCGCCCAGATAATCCGCCGAGGAGAGCTGGGCGGCCGCGGCGAGATCGGCGTAAGTGAGCCGGTCGCCCGCGAGCCAGTTCCGCCCCCCGATCAGGAAGCCGATATAGGACAAATGATAGCGGATGTTGGCGCGCGCCGCGCGGATCGCCGACATGTCGGGCGCGCCGCCGCCGTGTTCGGTGCCCATGAACCGCTTGAAGACCTTTTCCGTCACGAGATAGCTCGTGACCTCGTCATGCATCTTGACGTTGAACCAGTCGAGAAGGCGACGGACTTCGACGCGGCCCTTGGGGTCGGACGGCAGGAGCCGCCTTTCGCCCAGCGCGAGGCCGCGCGTCTCGTCGAGATATTCCGCGATCACCGCCGCACCGGGGACAGCCCCGACCTGCTCTTCGGAGAAGACGGGCGTCCGACCGGCGGGGTTGATCAGCAGGAACTCCGTGCGACGCTCCCACACGCGTTCTTCGACGAGCTCCGCCTCGAGCCCGAACTCCCCCAGCACCAGCCGCACGAAACGCGAGAGCGGGCAAAGGGCATGGTGGTGAAGCGTCGCCATGGTGACGGCTCTCCGGACCGGATTCGGTTTCAGGGCATCTTAACGGTGCGCGGCGAAGCTTCCGCGATCCGAACGCATGCAGCATGGCGGCATGCGGGGGCACCGTATAGAACCGGGACTCCCCAACGGCAACCCGTTTCCGTGTTCCCAGACCCGAAGGAAACCGATGGATCCGATCCTCGCGCTCAAGGCCGTCATTCTCGGTCTCATCGAAGGACTGACGGAATTCCTGCCCGTCTCTTCGACCGGACATATCCTGCTCGCCGAAAGTCTCTTGGGCCTCGGTTTCGGCGACCGGCAGTTCGACAAGACCTTCGCGGTGCTGATCCAGCTGGGCGCGATCCTGGCGCTGATGGGCGTGTATTTCCGCAAGATCCTGCAGATCGTGCTCGCTTTGCCGACGGAGAAGCAGGCACGGATCTTCGCGCTCGGCGTGATCGTCGCCTTTCTGCCCGCGGCGCTGCTCGGCGCGATGCTGCACGGCTTCATCAAGGGCGTGCTTTTCAACCCGTGGATCGTCTGCGTGTCGCTGATCGCGGGCGGCATCGTGCTCCTGATCGTCGATGATCTGCCCTTGTCGCGGAAGCATGACGACGCCACGCGCTTCCCGCTCGCGATGTATTTCAAGATCGGCCTCATTCAATGCGCGGCGATGATCCCGGGCGTCTCGCGCTCCGGCTCGACCATCGTCGGCGCGATGCTGATGGGCGCGGAGAAGCGCGCGGCGGCGGAGTTCTCCTTCTTCCTGTCGATCCCGACGATGACGGGCGCCTTCGCCTACGACCTCTACAAGAACGCCGGCATCCTGACCCCCGACTACGGCGTCATCGTCGCGCTGGGCTTCGCCTCGGCCTTCGTCGCGGGGTTGATCGTGGTGAAGGGGCTGCTCGACTATGTCGGCCGGCACGGCTTCGCCGTGTTCGGTTGGTGGCGGATCGTGGTGGGATCGGTCGGGCTCGCGGCGCTGATTCTGACGGGCTGAAGCCGCAGGGCCGCGGCTCAGACCGCCCCCGCCTCCGGCGTCACCGCGGGGCGGCCGGGCGCGCGGGTCTTCGGCTCGAAGCGGCAGAGATCGGCGACGGGACAGCGCCAGCATTCGGGCTTCCGGGCCTTGCAGACATAGCGCCCGTGCAGGATCAGCCAGTGATGGGCGTGCAGGCCGAAATCCTTCGGCACCACTTTTTCGAGACCGCGTTCCACGGCGACGGGCGTCTTGCCCGGGGCGAGCGGCAGGCGGTTCGAGACGCGGAAGACATGCGTGTCGACCGCCATGGTCGGCAGGCCGAAGGCCATGTTGAGCACGACGTTCGCCGTCTTGCGGCCGACGCCGGGCAGCTTTTCGAGCGCGTCGCGGTCGGCGGGCACTTCGCCGCCGTGATTCTCGATGAGCGCCTTCGACAGCGCGATCACGTTCTTCGCCTTGTTGCGGAAGAGGCCGATGGTCTTGATCGCGTCGCGCAGTCGGTCCTCCCCGAGCGCGAGCATCTCCTGCGGCGTCGTCACGGCGGCGAAGAGCGGGCGGGTGGCCTTGTTCACGCCCGCATCCGTCGCCTGCGCCGACAGCGCCACGGCGACGAGGAGCGTGTAGGGGTTCACATGTTCGAGCTCGCCCTTGGGTTCGGGCTCGATCGCATGGAGGCGGGTGAAGACTTCGCGCACGGTCTCGGGCGGAAGAGGCTTGGGGCTCCGGCTTTTCCGGGAGGCGGGGCGCTTCGTCGCGGCGGGCTTCTTCACGGGCATGACGGCGTTATAGTAAGGGCCAGCGCCGACGGGAAGATGCACGGACCCCCCGATGAACGACGTCGCCGAGATCGCCGAACGCCCCCTCTTCACCACCGTGATCAGGCCGCATCGTTCCCTGATGCCGAACGGTTTCCGGCTGGTGATGGCCGTCGTCGCCTTCGCGGCGATCTTCGCGAGCATTCCCTTCATCGTGCTGGGCTTCTGGCCGGTCGCGGGCTTCTACGGGCTCGACGTGGCGCTGCTCTATTTCGCCTTCCGCCGCAATTTCGCGGAGGCGCGGGGCTATGAGGAGATCACGGTCAGCCCGGTGCAGCTCCGGCTGCGCAAGGTGCATTGGCGCGACGGCGCGCAGGAATGGCGGATGAATCCGCTCTGGACGCGGCTCCACAAGGACGTGCATCCCGAATTCGGCGTGCAGAAGCTCGCGCTCGTCTCGCGCGGCGAGGCGGTCGGCGTCGGCGGGTTCCTGTCGGCCGACGAGAAGGAGAGCTTCGGGCAGGCGCTCGGGGCCGCGCTCGCGGATGCGCGGCGGGGGCCGACTTATGACCACGCGCATGCGTGAGGGTTGCTTGTCATCCCGGGCGGCGAAGCCGACCCGGGATCCGGAGGAACACAAGTTCCTTGGGCGGCCGACGCTTATTGGGGAT
>CAYNUN010000086.1:0-7493 GCA_964400345.1 uncultured Methylobacteriaceae bacterium | reverse complement strand
GCTGATCCGCAGCACCAACGTCATCACCCGCCGTGTGGCGCATGAGCGCGGCGTGCCGCTCGTCGTCAGGAAGATCGAGGTCGTCGGCCATCTGGACCATCGCGGCATCGACAAGGAGGCGGACGTTCCCGTGCCGTTTCCGCTCATCGAGCTGAAGGTCCAAGTCCGGACCGACGCTTCCGAAGACGAAATCGCATCCCTGCGCAGCGAGATCGCGCAGCGCTGCCCCATGTCCGTGATCCTGAAGCAGGCGGGATCACGGATCGAAGAAACCTGGACCATTGAAGGCTCGTGAGGTCGACATGCCGATGATCCCGCGCGAACGCGCCCCTTTCAGCGCCATCGTGGACCGCCCGCCTCTGAAGCTGGACGGCCGGGTGATCGTTTGGAGCATCGTCAATCTGGAAGTCTGGGACATTTCCCGCCCCATGGCGCGGCAGGTGATCCCGGCCCCGACCGGTCAGGTGCTCCTGCCCGACGTGCCGAACTGGAGCTGGCACGAATACGGAATGCGCGTCGGCGTCTGGCGCTTCTTCGATCTCTACAAGCGTCTCGGCATCAAGCCGACGCTGTCGGCCAACGCCCGCATCTGCGTCGACTACGAGCGCGTGGCGGCGGAAGCGCGGGACGCCGGCTGGGAATTCATGGGTCACGCCTATGAGCAGATGCCGATCCACAAGGTCGAGGATCAGCGCGGCATGATCTTCAAATCCATGGACACGATGGAAAAGTTCACCGGCAAGCGCCCGGTGGGCTGGCTCGGACCGGGCCTCACCCAGACCTTCGAGACCCCCGAGATCCTCGTCGACGCCGGCGTGAAATATATCGGCGACTGGGTCTATGACGACGAGCCGACGGTGATCTCCGCCGAAAACGGCAAGCTCGTCACGCTGCCCTATTCGGTCGAGCTCAACGACATCCCGATGATGATCGTGAAGCATCACGAGAGCGGCTACTGGCTCCAGCGCATCAAGGACTGGTTCGACCGGCTCTATGCCGAAGGCGCCGACCGTCCCAAGATCATGCCGATCGGGATCCATCCCTACATTTCCGGCCAGCCGGACCGCATCGGCTATCTCGAACAGGTCTACGAATATGTGAACCGCTTCGACGGCGTGGTGCACATGAACGGCGCCGAGATCCTCGACTGGTACACCGCGCAGAGGCCCGTGGCGTGAATCTCTTCCAACTCCTCAACGGCGTGACCTTCGCCGCGCTGCTCTTCATCGTGGCGAGCGGCTTCACGCTGATCTTCGGCCTGCTGCGCATCGTCAATCTGGCGCACGGCGCGCTCTATCTGCTCGGCGGCTATTTCGGCTATTCGATCGCCTCCTGGTCCGGCAGCTTCGCGCTCGGGATCTTCGGCGCGATGGCGGGCATCGCGCTCTTCGGCATCCTGCTGGAGGGCGGGCTCCTGCGCTTCGTGCGCGGCCACGAGCTGCGTCAGGTGCTGCTGACCGTCGGCGTCGCCTTCGTCATCAACGACATGGCGCTGGTGATCTGGGGCGGCGACAGCTTCACCGTTCCCGTGCCGGACGCCCTGATGGGCGCGGTGAAGATCGGGCCCGTCTTCTATCCCAAATACCGCATCTTCGTGTTCGCGGCGGGCGTGGCGGTCTTCCTGCTGCTCTGGCTTCTCATGAACAAGACGCGGCTCGGCGTGATGATCCGCGCGGGCGTCGACGACGCCGAAATGGTCGAGGCCTGCGGCATCAACATCCGGCGGATCTATCTCTGGACCTTCCTGCTCGGCGCGGCGCTCGCGGGGCTCGGCGGCGTGATCGGCGGCGCCTATCTCTCGCTCTATCCGACGGCCGACGCGGAAATCCTCGTCTTCAGCCTCGCCGTCGTCATCATCGGGGGGCGCGGCAGTCTGCCCGGCGCGGCGATCGGCGCGCTGATGGTCGGGCTGCTCAACAGCGTGGGACAGGTGATGTTCCCCGAGCTCGCCTATTTCGTGATCTTCGGACCCATGGCGGCGCTTCTCGCGTTCCGTCCTCTGGGCCTGTTCGGAAAGGCGTCCTGAGATGAGCTCCGTCCTCTCGTCCGCGGTCCGTCGTTCCTCGCCCCGTGCGACCTTCGCCTGGCTCGGGGGCACGCTCGCGCTGCTCGCGATCCTGCCCGCCTATCTGCCCACCTATCACGTCAGCGTGCTCACGCAGATCCTGATCTTCGGGGTCTTCGCGATGTCGATCGACATCCTCGCGGGCTATGCGGGCCGCACCTCGCTCGGTCACGGCGCGATCTTCGGCACCGCGACCTATGTCGTTCTCTATTTCGTCTCGCAGAACGGCATGCCCCTCTATTTCGCGATCCCGCTGGCGGTGCTCGCGGCCACGCTGGTCGCGGCGGTGTTCGCGGTGCTCGCGATCCGGACGACGGGCGTCTACTTCCTGCTGCTGACGCTCGCGCTCGGCATGATCGTCTGGGGCATCTGCCTGCGCTGGAGCGTGGTGACGGGCGGCGAGAACGGCATCCGCGGCGACGTCCGCCCGGCCGTGATCGGCGACTCGCGAAGCTTCTACTATGTCACGCTCCTCTGCTGCACCGCGCTGACCTATGCCATGGTGCGCTTCATCAACTCGCCCTTCGGCCTGACGCTGTCGGGGATCCGCGACAGCGCGGGCCGCATGCGCAGCCTCGGCTACGACGTGTCGCTGCATCTGTTCATCGGCTTCGTCATGTCGGGCTTCTTCGCAGGCCTCGCGGGCGCGCTCTACGCCCTGTTCAACAACTTCGTGAGCCCGTCGACGGTGGCGCTCACGCAGTCGGTGACGGGGCTCCTCATGGCGATCGTCGGCGGCGTCGGCACGCTGTTCGGCGCACTCATCGGCTCCTTCGTGATGATCACGCTGGAGAATTTCGTCAGCTACTACACTCAGCGCTGGCCGACGGTTCTGGGTCTCGTCTTCATCTTCACCATGATCTTCGCGCCTGCGGGCGTGCTCGGAACGATCCGAGCGCTGCGCGCACGGCGGAGAGGATGATTTTCGGCGTAAACCTCGGAGGGACACGAGCATGGATCGCAGGACGTTTCTGAAGACCACCGCCGCGGCGGTGGGCGGCGCAGGCCTCGGGCTCGGCCCGACGCGGGGCGCCTTGGCGCAGGCGCAGACCATCAAGATCGGTCTTCTCGCCCCGCTGACCGGCGTCATCGCCGCCGGCGGCAAGGAAGTGGTCGAAGGCTTCCAGTTCTATTTCGAGCAGAACGGATCCGAGATCGCCGGCCGCAAGATCGAGGTCATCGTCGAGGACGACGCCTCGAACCCCGACACCGCGCTGCAGAAGGCGCGTCGTCTGGTCGAGCAGTCGAAGGTCAACTTCCTCGTCGGCAACATTCTCGCCAATACGGGCCTCGCCGTCGCCAACTACGTGAAGGGCACGGGCACCCCGTATTTCATCCCGGTCATCGCCGCGGACGACCTCACCCAGCGCCAGCGCATCCCGCACGTGATCCGCATCGCGGGCTATTCGGCGAGCCAGAACAGCCGGCCCTTCGCCGACTGGGCCTACAAGCAGGGCTACCGCAAGGTCGCGACGATCTCGCAGGACTACACGTTCGGTCACGAGCAGTGCGGCGGCTTCGCCCAGACCTTCACCGAGCTCGGCGGCACGATCGTCCAGCAGTTCTGGCACCCGCTGAACACCTCGGACTTCAGCCCCTATCTCGGCCAGCTGGCGAGCCTCGGCGTCGACGCCGTGTTCGCCATGGAGACGGGCGCCGACGCCACGCGTTTCGCCAAGCAGTTCGCGAGCTTCGGGCTCCGCGGCCGTCTGCCGATCCTCGCCGCGCAGAACATGACGGACCAGTCCGTCATCCGTACGCTCGGCCCGGAAGCCGAAGGCCTCGTCTCGGCCGCGCATTTCTGCGAAGGCTCGCAGGATCCGGCCACGGTCAAGTTCGTGAACGAATACGAAAAGAAGTTCGGCATCCTGCCGTCCATCTACGGCTTCTCGCATTATTCGGGCGCGATGTGGCTCGCCGAGTCGATCAAGAAGATCGGCGGCAGGATCGAGGACCGCGACCTCTTCCTCAAGACGGTCCGCGAACTCGAACTCTCCGGCTCGCCGCTCGGCAAGACCGTGAAGCTCGACGCCTACGGCAACCCGATCTACGACATCTTCATCCGCAAGGTGGAGAAGCGGGCCGACGGCAAGCTCTGGAACGTTCCCGTGACGACCTATCCCGGCGTCTCGCAGTTCTGGAAATACGATCCCGAGACCTACATGAAGCAGCCCGCCTATTCGCGGGACTTCCAGGGGATCAAGAAGGGCTGAGGCCTTTCGCTTTCGTCGATCATCATGATCTTCGCCCTCTCCCGCACGCGGGAGAGGGTTCCATCCGCCCGCCGTTCGGCGGGGCGGTCCGAATTCCGGGCGGTTCTTCGTGACTGAAACGATCCTCACTCTCGACAAGGTGGCCGTCGCCTTTGGCGCGCTGCGGGCCGTGGACGGCGTGTCCACCACGGTGACGCGCGGCGAGCGCCGGGCGCTCATCGGCCCCAACGGCGCGGGCAATACCACGCTGTTCAACGCGATCACGGGCATGTACCCGCCCACCGAGGGCCGCGTGGTCTTCGAAGGCGAGGACGTGACGCGGATGCCGCCCGAGAAACGGGCGGCGCGCGGCATGGCGCGCACCTTCCAGATCACGAACCTGTTCAATCAGCTGACCGTCGAGGAGAACATGCTCCTCGCGCTCCGCGGGCTCTCGCCGCGCAAATTCTCGCTCTTCGGAAAACGCGATTTCGACGCCGAGGAGCGCGACCGGGCCGACCGCGCGCTGGATCGCGTCCGTCTCGGCGCCCGCCGCGATACGGAGGTCCGCGAACTCTCCTACGGCGAGCAGCGCCAGCTCGAACTCGCTCTCTCGCTGGTGATGAAGCCCACCCTTCTGCTCCTCGACGAACCCGCGGCGGGCCTCTCGCCCACCGAACGCTCGATCGTCGTCGAAATCATCCGCGAGCTGCCGCGCGACCTGACCCTGGTGCTCATCGAGCACGACATGGATCTCGTCCTCGGCCTCGTCGACAACGTCACCTGCCTGCACGAGGGCCGTATCCTCGTGGAGGCGCCGCCGGCCGCGATCGCGGGCAACAAGGCGGTTCAGGAAGTCTATCTGGGCAAACCGCGCCATGCTTGAGGTCAAGGATCTCCATTCCTATTACGGCGACGCCCATGTGCTGCACGGGGCGACGCTCGAAGTGAACAAGGGCGAGATCGTCGCGCTGCTCGGCCGCAACGGCATGGGCAAGACGACGCTGATCCGCTCGATCATGGGCCTCACGCCGCCGACCGTCCGTTCGGGCGAGGTGAAGTGGAACGGCGAGACGATCTCCGGCCTCAAGCCGCACGAGATCGCCTCCCGGAGGATCGCGATCGTCCCGCAGGGCCGGCGGCTCTTCTCCTCCCTCACGGTCACCGAGCATCTGACCATGCTCAAAAGCCCCCGCGTGAAGGAGGGCTGGACCATCGAGCGCATCTTCGACGCCTTCAAGCGTCTGGGCGAGCGCCGCAACCACCGCGGCAGCCAGCTCTCGGGGGGCGAGCGCGGCATGCTGGCCGTCGCCCGCGCGCTGATCCAGGATCCCGACCTGATCCTGATGGACGAGCCGTCCGAAGGCCTCGCGCCCGTGATGGTGCAGCGGCTCGAAGAGGTCATCATCGATCTCGGCAAGACCGGGCTCGGCATCCTTCTCGTCGAGCAGAACCTCTATTCGGCGCTCGATGCCGCCAGCCGCGTCTACATCATGGAGACGGGCAAGGTCGTCCATTCGGGCACCACGGCGGCTCTGAAGGCCGACATGAGCGTCGTCGAGAAATTCCTGGGCGTGCACGGATGAGCGGATCGGCGGTCGTCGACATCCTCGCCGGGATCGCCGGACGGCTGAACGACGTCCCGGCCGCGCCGGAGCGTGCGGCGCGTCATGTCGATCTCGTCACGGCGATGAACGCCGCCGTGAAGGCGGAGGCCGACCGTCGCCTCACCCTCGATTCCGATCCGCGCGGTCTCGAAGCCCTGTTCGCCGCCGCCGCCCGAGAGGCCGGACGATGAGCGGCACGACGGACGGGCTCTCCCTCGTCGCGCTCGCCGCGGCGATCCGCGACGGGGCCGTCACCTCCGAACGCGCGACCGAAGAGGCGCTGAACCGCCTCGATACGACGGGCCGAAAGTTCAACGCCGTGATGTCGCTGCGCCGCGACGAAGCGCTCGCGCAGGCACGGGCGATGGACGCCGCCCGCCGGCGCGGCGAAACGCTCGGACCGCTGCACGGCGTGCCCTTGGCGCACAAGGATCTCTTCTACCGCAAGGGCGAGGTCTCGACGGGCGGCAGCCTGATCCGCAAGGATTTCCGGGCGGAGACCACCGCGACCGTGATCGAACGGCTCGACGCCGCCGGCGCGGTCGATTGCGGCCGCCTGCATCTCTCCGAATTCGCCCTTTCGCCGACGGGCTTCAACGGCCATTACGGCCACGGCCTGAATCCGCGGAACCCGGCCTATTGTTCGGGCGGTTCGTCGAGCGGTTCGGCCGCGGCGGTCGCCTCAGGCTGCGTTCCCGCCGCGCTCGGCACCGACACGGGCGGCTCGATCCGCCATCCCGCCGCGATGTGCGGCCTCGTGGGCCTCAAGCCGACATGGGGCGCGGTCCCGGCGACGGGCGTGATGCCCCTCTCCCACTCCCTCGACTGCGTCGGGCCCATCGCGCGCGACGCGAAGGACGCGGCCGTTCTGTTCGATGCGGTCGCCGGCACGGGCACGCGCCATGCGGACGCCTGCGACGGTTCTGTCCGAGGCCTGTCGGTCGCGGTGGTCGGCGGTTACTTCCGCGCCGAAGTCGCCCCGGTCGTCGAGCGGGCGCTGCGCGAAGCGGCCCGGGCGCTCGCCGATCTCGGCGTCGTCCTGAAGGACACGTCGGTCGCCGACATGAACGCCGCCAATGCCGGGGCGCATGTCCTGATGACGGTCGAGGCGGCGACGCTGCATCGTCGTTGGCTCGCCGAGCGGCCCGGCGACTATGCCGATCAGGTCCGGGCGCGGATCGAGCCGGGCCTGTTCCATCCCGCGACCCGCTATGTCGAGGCGCTGGCGCTGCGTCGCCCGGCGACCGAAGCCTTTCTGGCCGAAGCCTTCGCCGGCGCCGACATTGCGCTCGTGCCGACGCTTCCCGTCAAGGTTCCCACCATCAGGGGGACGACCGAAGGCTCGCCGCAGGACGTCGCCGCCGCCATCGCGGCGATCACGCGCTGCACGCGCTCGATCAACTATCTCGGCCTCCCCTCCATCTCCCTGCCCTGCGGAGAGGACGAGGACGGCATGCCGATCGCGATGCAGCTGATCGGCCGCCCGCATGCCGAAGGCTCGCTCCTGCGCGCGGCCGACGCCTTCCTCCGCGCGACCCGCGCCGCCTGATCGAGGGGCGGCGCCCCGTCACGCCCACCCTCCTCGTCACACCCTCTTCCCGTCATGCCCGCGCATGCGGGCATCCACGT
>CAYNUN010000085.1:0-7566 GCA_964400345.1 uncultured Methylobacteriaceae bacterium | reverse complement strand
GGAAGGCCGAATGCGGCGCGTCGGCGACGCCTATCGTTCTCTTTTATGACAGTTGCATGACAGTTCCATGACGCTGCGGGTCGTCGTCCCCCGCCGAATTCAGGTCGGCCGCGCTTCCGCCGCCCTACCCGTCGACCGTGAAGCATGCGATACGCGTTCCCGCCCGCCGCATCGACCGAGCATCGCCGCCATGTCCGAAACGGGTTGGACCGCCCTGAGGGTCCGCGATTTCCGCCTGTTCGTGCTCGGACGATTCCTCGCCGGGGCGGGCCTCCAGATCCTCACCATGGCTTTGGGTTGGGTCGTCTACGACCTGACGAAGAGCGCTATGGCGCTCGGCCTCATCGGCCTCGCCTCCTTCCTCCCGACGCTCGTTCTGGCGCTCGTGGCGGGCCAGGTGGCGGACCGCGTCGATCGACGCGTCGTCGTCTTCGTCTGCTACGGATTGCAGGCCCTCGCGGGGCTCGGCCTGCTGGTCACCATGATCCTTCCCGAAGCCGGGATGTGGCCGATCTACGCCCTGACCATGCTGATCGGCGCGACCCGCGCCTTCTACGGTCCGGCCGGACAGGCATTGCTGCCCGGCATCGTCCCGCGCGACCTGTTTCCGAGCGCCGTCGCCCTGAATGCGTCCGTCTGGCAGATTTCCGTCGTGGTCGGCCCGGCCGTGGGCGGCTTCCTCTTCATCTTCGGCACGCCCGTGGTGTTCGGCGTCGCCACCCTGTTCTCCGCCGGCGCGGCCGTGGCCTTCTTCGCCATCCGCGCAAGGCCCGACCTGCCCGAACGCGAGCCCGTGACGGCGAAGACCGTGTTCGCCGGCATCGCCTTCATCCGGTCCAAACCCGTGATCCTCGGCGCGATCTCGCTCGATCTCTTCGCCGTGCTGCTCGGCGGAGCGACCGCGCTGCTTCCGATCTTCGCGCAGGACATCCTGAAGGTGGGTCCGGAAGGACTCGGCCTGTTGCGCAGCATGCCCGCGCTGGGCGGCGTCACCATGGCCATGGTCCTGGCGCAATGGCCGCTGCGGCGACGGACGGGGCCGATCATGTTGACCTGCGTCGGCATTTTCGGCGCGGCCACCATCGCCTTCGGCCTGTCCACGAGCTTTCCGCTGTCGCTCGCCTGCCTCGCGGTGCTCGGCGCGGCCGACATGGTGAGCGTCTATATCCGCCAGAGCCTCGTTCAAGGCGAGACGCCCGACCATATGCGCGGCCGGGTCGCCGCGGTGAATTTCGTCTTCATCGGGGCGTCCAACGAGCTCGGCGAATTCGAATCGGGCATGCTCGCCGCGCTCGTCGGCGCGGTCCCCGCCGTCGTGATCGGAGGCGTCGGGACAATCATCGTCGCCATATCCTGGGCTTTCCTGTTCCCGGACCTCCGAAAACGAGACCACCTCCTGCCCTGACCTCAACGGGTCCGCGCGGTGTCGGCCTGCTCCATGTCGAGATCGCCGCCGATCTCGGACCCCGCCGCCGCTTCGCTCGGATCGGGAGCAGCCTTGCGCTTCGTGCGGCCGTCTTCGCCCGCCACGGTCGCGGAGCGGCCTTCGGCGACGGAGGGATCGTCGCGGGGATCCTCCTCGGCATGCGTGGAACGCACGGGAGCTTGGGGATGCGCCTTGTCGCGCATCGGCGGTCCGGTAATCGAGCCCGAGCCCATATAGGCGGGCGGATCGCTGGCCGGGAAGGACAGTTCCGAGCCGAGGCCGACGGCCGCGTCGTCCTCTTCGTCGACTTCACGGCGGACGTCCTCAGCCGAGGATCCCGCCGCAGGACTCCCGCCGCCCGTGATGCGGGCCTCGTCCTCGGTCGGCGTCTTCCGCGTTCCGCCGGAATGCTTCGACCGGCCATGCCCGTTCATCGCGCGCCTCCCCTGCAAAGGAAGACAACGCGGAGCGCCCCTCCGGGTTCGCTCAGTCGACGAGAACGCGGTTGGTCGGGAACACGACTTCGACCATCGTGCCCTGATCGCGGGCGCTGCGGATGTCGAGCGTCGCGCGATTGGCCTCGACGAGCGCCTTGGTGAGGGGCAGGCCGAGCCCCGTTCCGCCCGCCCGCTTGCCCGCGCGCGTCTGCCGGAACGGCTCGAACGCCGCCTCGATCTCGGACGCGTCCATGCCGACGCCCGTGTCGCGCACGCGGATGACCACTTCCCCCGCATCGGTGAAGGCCGTCGAAACGATGACCTGACCGCCGGGATCGGTGAACTTCACCGCATTCGAGAGGAGATTGAGCACGATCTGCCGCAGCGAGCGTTCATCCGCGACGACCATCGGCAGGGTCGGCGCGAGACCCGAGCGCAGCACGACCTTGCCGCTCTGGGCCTGAGGCTGCAGCAGATTCACCGCCCCGGCGACGAGGGCGTTCGGGTCGACGGCGCGGAAATCCAGATCGAATTTCCCGGCCTCGATCTTGGCGAGATCGAGAAGATCGTTGACGAGGCTCAGAACATGCGCGCCCGAGGCGTGGATGTCGCGCAGATAATCCTTGTAGCGCTCGTTGCCGACGGGTCCGAAGCGCTCCTCGATCATGACTTCGGCGAAGCCCATCACCGCCGACAGCGGCGTGCGCAGCTCGTGCGAAATGGTCGCGAGCACGTCGGATTTCTGCGCGTTGGCCTTCTCGGCCTTCTGCTTGGACGCGAGGAGATCCGCCTCCGCGCGCTTCCACGCGGTCATGTCGCGCAGAACGGCGCAGAAACGCGGCTTGGCGTCGCCTCCGATGCGGCCGAAGGTCATGAACAGCGGAATCGTTCCGCCCTTGCGGACCCTTCCGTTCACGTCGCGGCCGTCGTTGAGCAGGCTGAGGACGCCGTTCGACTTCATCGCGTCGAAATATTCGAGGGCGGAGGCGTGGCTCTCGGGCGCGATCACGGTCAGGAATTTCTCGCCCAGAAGCCTGCTTTCCTCGTAGCCGAAGAGCGCTTCCGCCGTGCGGTTCGCCGCCGCGATCCGCCCGTCCGCATCGATCACGAGCACGCCGTCGGTGGCGACGTCCAACATGTCGGAGAGTTCGCGGATCTCCCGGTCGCGTTCGGCGAGTTCCCTTTCGAGCGCGGCGGCACGCTCGGGATCGGCATCCACCGGACGGAAGGCCGTCAGCGTCGCGGGCATGCCTCCCCAGGTCACGGTATTCAATCGGACATGGGCCGGGAATTCCCTTCCGTCCCGGCCTTCGACGCGCATCGCCCGGCCGCCGTCCGTCTCGGGCGAGGGGCCGCGGAAAAGGCGATCCATGCCGCCTTCCGCATGGAAGGCGTCGGCGTCGGGATAGCCGAGCATGTCGAGAAGCGCGCGGTTCATCAGGATCGGCACGTCGCCGCGGCTCAGCATGACGCCGAGCGTGAGGCGATCGAAGACGTCGAGCGCTTCCCTGAGGAGATCGGGGCCCGCGGTCGCAGCGGCAGCGGCGGGGATCGGCGAAGGGGCCCGCACCGGCGGCGAAGGATCGGGCACCGAGGGCGGCGCGGCCGCGGCGGGCGGCGGCGGCGGGGCGGGGCGATCCTCGTCCATGACCGCGCCGAGCGCGCGGGCGATTTCGCGGAAGGCGGCCTTCTCCACGGCCGACAAAGCGCCGCGACCCGAAGCATCGGGGGCAGGACGCGCGACGGGCGCAGGGTGCCGGACCGTTTCGCGGCCGACGGGAGCGGCGGCCTCGCGCATGGACGAGGGCGCGACCACGGCGGCGGAGACGCGCGGCGCTTCGACCGGCGTTCGGGTCACGGGTTCCGCGATGCGTCGCGGGGCTTCGACGCCGATCTCCGGGGCCCGCGACGCGGGCACGGCGGACTCGACGACGCCGAAGCCTCGAAAACCCTCGAACCGATCGTCGGGTCCGAAGACGGGCGTTCCCCCGAGCCGAACGGGTCGAAGATCGGGGCCCGTGCGCCACAGCGCTCGGACCGCGTTGAACGTCTCGCGGCGGGCCAATGCGGCGGCGAACGCGCCGTCGGAGTCGAGAATGTCCTGTCGCGTCGCCGCGGGACCGCGTCCCTGCGCCGTCGCGGCGGACGGAGACGACTGCCCGCGCTTGTCGTCCGGGAGCCGTTCGAAGCGGCCCTCGGCATCCGTGCGCCATGTGAAGCGCAGCGGCCCGACGACCGATCGGGGAGAGGCGTCCCTCCCGACCGCCGCCTCGTCGCGCTCGGGCGCTTCCGCCTGCGGTGCGGCGATGTCGGTGCCGGGCGTCTCGACGGCCCGAGCGGCGGGCTCGGCCGCCGTCACGGGAACGGCAGGCGCGGCGGGGGACTTGTCCGGGGACGAGGTCGCGAAGATCCATGCCGGCAAAGCCGTCGCGGGTCCGACGGGTTCGGGGGAGAGCACGGCGAGCGCCGCGCCCTCGGCGATGCGGACGCGCCGGAACCCGAGCGTGACGGGTTCGAAACGTCGTCCGGGCATGCGGATGCGTTCGAGATGGAAGCCCTCGGCGGGCGCGCCGCCGCGCAGAAGCTCGGAGAACCGCTCGATGGGGAGGCGCCCGTCCAGCGGCTTCGGCCCGGGGCCTTCGGCTCCGAACAAGGCGAAGCCTGCGGGCGTCGCCCAAAGGAGACGTCGCATGTCCGACGACAAAAAGGCGAGCGCCTCCCCGCGCCGCGCCGCGGCCGCGAGATCGCTCGCCTCGTCGAGAAGGTCGCCGCCCTCGAAGCGCTTCGTCTGCAGGTCTTCGGGGCCTTGCGTGCCCATGGCGTCTTCGTCCTTGCGGGCCGGCGTCGGAGGATCCGCCTTTTCGCTACCATGCGGGGCGACGAAGCGTCCACGCGACGCCCTGCGGAATCTCTTGATTATGTTTCCCCATCGTTAACGATAGCGGGATCCCCGCTTGACGTTTGTGCAATGCAGCATTATGTTGCACTGCACAAAGACAGGGACGCCCGGCGACGGTCGCCGGATCCGCCGAGACAGGAGCCGCACCATGGCCAAGAACCCGATCAACTACGAGATCCCGAACGAAGTGCGTGATTTCGCCGAAAAGAGCGTCGATCAGGCCCGCAAGGCGGTCGACGGCTTCCTCGGCGCGGCCTCCAAGGCCGTGTCCGCCGCGGAGACGCAGGCGGCCGGCGTGCAGGCCAACAGCCGCGAAATGGCGCAGAAGGCGATCGGCTATGCCGAGCAGAACATCGCCGCCGGCTTCGAACTCGCGCAGAAGATGGTCCGCGCCAAGGACGTCCAGGAGCTGATGCAGCTTCAGGCCGAATATATGAAGTCGCAGATGGCGGCGATGCAGACGCAGATCCAGGACGTCGGCACCGCCGTCCAGGCGAATGTGCAGAAAGCCGCCGCCGACGCGAAGACCACGGTCGAAAAGGCCACGGCCGAAGTGCAGAAGGCCGCGGCGGAAGCCGGCCGCCGCAAGTAATCGCGCCCGACGATCCCGCCCTCAGGGGCTCGACGGCGCGGCTCCCGCCCGCGCCGTCACCGCTCGCATAGCCTCGCCCGCCGCGATCGCGGCGGCCCGCGTCCCCGGAACGAGACCTCGGCGACCGGCCAGGCCCGAGGCGAGAGGAGCATCCCGATGATCGACGATACCAAGACCGAATCCGCCGAGCCGAACGCCAAGCCCGCGCCCGCGAAAAGCGCGAAGCCCGCGGCCGCTCCGGCCGCCGCCGCGAAGTCCGAGGCCCCCGCGGCCAAGGCCGCGCAGAGCGGGACCGCCGAGAGCGCCGGCAAGACCCCTGCGGCGAAGGCCCCGGACTTCGTGAAGGCCGCGCCGGCCGTCCCGTCCCGCAATCCGCTGAAGCCGAAGCCCGCGACGCCCGTGGTCCCCGTCGACCGGGTCCGCCCGAGCGAGACCAAGGCCGCGTCCGCCAAGCCCGAGACGGGCAAGTCCGAGACGAGCAAGTCCGAAACCGTCGCCGCACCGCCTGCGCCCGTCCCTGTGACGCCGGCCCCTGCTCCGGTCGCGACGCCCGCGGAACCCGCGGCTCGCGCGAAGGCCGTCGAAACGGCGACGAAGCCGCAAGCGGCGAGCGCACCGACGCCCAAGACCCCGACGCCCAAGACTACCGCTCGGAAGACCCCGGCACCGGAGGCTCCGGCTCCCCTCGAGACGGAAGCGCCGCCGCCCGTCGCGGCCGAAGCGAAGCCCGTCGTCGCCGCGCCCGCGAAACCCGCGCCTGCGCGGACCGTCACGCCCGCGGCGAAGCCCGCTCCTCGGTCGACGCCGAAGGCCGCCTCCTCCGAGATCATCGACATTCCGGCCGCTTTCGAAGCGTTCCGCAAGCCTGCGGAGGCGGTGGGCGAGGAATGGCCCAAGACCTTCCGCACGCTCGCCGAGACCGGGCTCGACCAGACCCGCGACACCTATCGGCGGATGCGCCGCTCGGCCGAACGGCTCGGCGAAGGATTCGAAGACGGCACGAAGACCGCGCAGACGGGATTGCAGGAGTTTCAGCTGCGCTGGTTCGACGCCGTCCGCAGCCAGACGGACGCGACGCTCGGTTTCATGAAGGCGATGACCGAAGTGCGGTCGCTGTCCGACGCGATCGAACTGAACGCCTCGCATGCCCGCCTGCGCTTCGAAGAGGCGTCGGCTCAGGCGAAGGATCTCGCCGCCGTCGCGAGCCGGACGCTCTCCAAGACGGGCGAAACCGTCCGCAAGGCGATGACGGAAAGCATTTCGCCGCGCGGCTGACGGCGCCCCGACGACCTCACGGCCGCGCAGCAGCGCGGCCGTTTTCGTTGCACCGCAGAAACGCGTTTCGCACAGGGGGCGTTTCGCGCTTGAAATCCGTGGCGGGCGGGACTAGGTTCGCGCCGCTTCCGAAGGGCAGCTGTAGCTCAGTTGGTTAGAGCACCAGATTGTGGATCTGGGGGTCCCCCGTTCGAGCCGGGGCAGCTGTACCATTTCAAATCAAGGACCTACGACGGACTCGGAGACGCTTTGCGGAAGCGCCGCCGATCTCTGTAAGCGCCGGGAAAGCGGTCTTCGGAAATCGAGGTCGTTCTCTGCGCCTTGATGGCGCTTGATACGCGCTCTGCCGCGAGAACACCGCCAAGTTCAGCGTGAGACTTATCGGACGATGTCGCGCACCGGACGCGGCTTTGTATGCGGTGATTGCCCCGCAATCCGGCGTTTCGGGTTTCGGGACGGTTCTGCGGTCTTGGACGATGCAGCCCGCGGTTTACGGACTTCTGGGACTTGCATCGATCCTGCTTTCAACAACGCAGAATTGTGGTACCGTTCGTCTTGGCTGGGATGGTGATCGGTCATCGTGCGCTTCGACGACCAAGTCCGTCAGTCCGCGACCCAATAAATATATCAGCCGCGTCAACAGGTTACGGGAAGCTACACTTCGTGCGCGAATCCAAGATCCGATTTCACATGATCAATTTGAAAACGGATATGGCGCGATGGAGTTGGCAAGCTGCACAATTTGCGGCCTTCCGTGTTCCCGTCAGCAGATTTGAGGGCCTGACCGGCGCCGAGGCGAGGTTGGAATTCGACACATTGTTTTCCTCGTCCGAGTTGGAAGACGAAGAGATCGGCTGTTGGGGATCGCACTTATCATTATGGCGCATCATTCTGTCGGATCAGGATAATGATAGATTTTGTATATTTGAAGATGATG
>CAYNUN010000084.1:0-7577 GCA_964400345.1 uncultured Methylobacteriaceae bacterium | reverse complement strand
AGTGAATCAGTCAGCGCCCGATTTGCCCAGGGGTTTTTGGAGGCGTCCAGCTTGGGCAAGATCGCCGAGCAGTATTTGCGCAAGGGCAGCAAGGTTTACGTCGCGGGCCAATTGCAGACGCGCGAATATACCGACAAGGACGGCGGCAAGCGACGCACAACCGAAGTGATGCTGCGCAGCTATCGCAGCGAATTGCTGCTGTTATCGAGCCAAGACGCAAGCAAGGGTCGTAGCGGCGGCAGCGACGCCGACGGCGGCGCGCCCATTGACGACGACATCCCGTTCTAGCGCGCGAGGAGCGGCCGCATGCATTATCAGGCGTTGACACAATGGGCGAAGGCAGAAGCAGCGAGCCGCACCGCCATCCACGAAGGGTTGTCGTCACAGCGCAAGCTGTCGGACGGCTTCGAGAGCATCGGCGTGCTCGGCGAGATCGAGTTCGCCATCCAGTCTGGGCTGGCCCTACCCCTCGACCAGAAGATCTTCTCCGATGGCGGCGTCGATTTCGTCGCGCCGCTCCGGTTCACCGTGGACGTGAAGACGGCGCGCAAGGCGTTCAACCTCATTCAGGAGGTCGGCAAGGTCGCCGCAGACATCTACGTGCTGACCGAGTTCAATTGGGAGGGTGAGCGCGCCCGGCTCGTCGGCTGGGAATGGGGCGCCGCGGTACGGCAGGCGCCGACCCGCGACTTCGGCCACGGCATTGTCAGCCACTACATCCCGGCGTCCGATCTCCGCCCGATGGCGGAGTTGTTCGACCGCATCGTGCGCATGAGGTGATCCATGACCATGCAAACGGCAACGCAGCGCCTGATCAACGTCCGGGAGGTGGTGCGCCTCACCACCCTGTCGCGGACGACGATCCACCGTCGGATCGAGCGCGAGAACGACGACTTCCCCAAGCCGCTACGGCTAACCGGCAGCCGGCGGATCGCATGGGTGGAGGCGGAGGTGCAGCGCTGGATCGCCGAGCAGATCGAGGAGGCAGGGAGGTAAGGATGGCTCGTGCACGCGCCGAAATCCCCTGCCCGAGGGAGCCCATCGGACTGTCCCGCGAGGAAGCGGCCCGCTTCATTGGGGTCAGTTCGACCACGTTCGACCGTCTAGTGGAGGTGGGAGACATGCCGCCGGCACGGAAGCTGCGCGGTCGCCTAGTCTGGCACGCCGGCGAGGTTGAGACGGCGTTTCTGCGGCTCCCGGTTGCCGGCGAGTCGCCGGCCCCCTACCCTGATGACGAGGCGTGGGGGCGCGTCGAGGCATGAGATCGCAGATGGAAATCGACCTGCCCTTTTTGGTTCGCGACCGCGACCGTCACGGCAATGTTCGCGTTTATGTCCGCCTAGTCGGGCGCCCCAAGGTCCGTATCCGAGCGCCGGCGGGGTCGGAGGAGTTTTTGGCGGAGTATCGGGCGGCGCTCCTTCGCGCCCGTACCGCTAAGCCGTCGCTTTCGCAAGCGCGGGAGCCGACGTTTGAATGGCTTGGGCGGCAATACATCAAGAGCGTCGAGTTTCAGGGGTTCAAGGACCGCGACCGCAGCAACCGCCAGGGGGTGCTCGATGGCTGCCTAGAGGAGCCATTGGCGCGGGTGGGCGACAAAAAGGTCGGCGATTGTCCGTTGCGTTTGCTAGAGCCCAAGCACATCAAGATGCTGCGCGACCGAAAAATCACGGAGGGGTTCCCTGCGGCGGCGAACAATCGGCTGAAGTATGTGAGCGCCATGCTCGCGTGGGGGGTCGAAAACGGGTTCCTCAAGACCAATCCGGCGCTTCAGGTCAAGAAAGCCCAGTATGAGTCGGACGGCTACCACACCTGGACGCTGGGGGAGGTTCGCCAGTTCGAAGGCTTCTGGCCGATTGGGTCGAAGCCTCGTCTCGCGCTAGCGCTCATGCTGTTTCTAGGGTTGCGCGGGGGCGATGTCCGGGTGCTGGGGCGCCAACACATCTCGGGCGGCTGGCTACGGATCAAGCCGCGCAAGACGGCCAAGAAGAAGGGCGCGCAGCCGCTGGAGTTGCCGATCCTCCCCGACCTTCAGCGCGTATTGGACGCGACGCCAGGGAGCGATCTAAACTTCATCGTGACAGATTACGGGAAGCCGTTCAGCGACCGAGGCTTTGGCCAATGGTTTTCGCGGATGTGCTCTAAAGCCGGCCTTCCACAATGCACTGCACATGGTCTGCGTAAGGCGGGAGCGTCACTGGCGGGCGAGCGCGGCGCGAGCGACCTGCAACTGATGGCTATCTATGGCTGGACATCGCCCCAGCAGGCGGCGGTTTACACCCGCCAAGCGAGCCGTAAGAAACTCGCGGCAGCGGCGATGGGGTTGCTATCTTTGGATGATAACTAGTGACCGAGTGTCCCACCGACTGGCGGGTGTGTGTCCCACTTTCCGCAAGTCACTGAAAAACAGTCTCTTTCAATAGGAACTGGCAGGAGTGGAGGGACTCGAACCCCCAACCCCCGGTTTTGGAGACCGGTGCTCTAACCAAATTGAGCTACACTCCTGCGGCCCGGCAGCGCGCCACCGGACGCGCACTGTTTCCCACAAGAGCCGCGTGGAAGCAAGTGCGCAGCGTGGCCGCGAAGCGGTTTAAAGGGAGATTGGGTCAGTGACGTAAGCGCCCCTTACCCCTCGGCGTCATGCCGACGAAGGTCGGCATCCACGGCAGGCCAATGCTTCGACCTGCGGCCTATCGGGGATTCCGGCCTCCGCCGGAATCACGGCGCGATTGGGGCGCAACTCCTCACCGAGGCATGGCGGGTCGCGGCCAAATGAAAACGGGGAGCCCGAAGGCTCCCCGCGCTGTCACGCCGTTTCGGCGGGAATGTCACTCGATGATGGAGGCGACGACGCCGGCGCCGACGGTGCGGCCACCTTCACGGATGGCGAAGCGCAGCTTCTCCTCCATGGCGATCGGAACGATCAGCGCCACTTCCATCGTCACGTTGTCGCCCGGCATCACCATTTCCGTCCCCTCGGGAAGCGTGACGATGCCCGTCACGTCCGTCGTGCGGAAGTAGAACTGCGGACGATAGTTCGTGAAGAACGGCGTGTGGCGGCCGCCCTCTTCCTTCGTCAGGATGTACGCCTCGCCCTTGAACTGCGTGTGCGGCGTGATCGAGCCCGGCGCCGCCAGAACCTGGCCACGCTCCACATCCTCGCGCTTCGTGCCGCGCAGCAGCGCGCCGATGTTGTCGCCCGCCTGCCCGCTGTCCAGCAGCTTGCGGAACATCTCGACGCCCGTCACCGTCGTCTTCACCGTGTCCTTCAGGCCCACGATCTCGACTTCCTCGCCGACCTTGATGATCCCGCGCTCCACGCGACCCGTCACCACCGTGCCGCGGCCCGAGATCGAGAACACGTCCTCGATCGGCATCAGGAACGGCATGTCCTTCGGGCGCTCCGGCTGCGGGATGTAGCTGTCAACCGCTTCCATCAGCTTCAGGACGGCGTCACGGCCAATCTCGGGGCTCTTGCCCTCGAGCGCGCACAGCGCCGAGCCGCGGATGATCGGAATGTCGTCGCCCGGGAACTGGTAGGACGAGAGCAGCTCGCGCACTTCCATCTCGACCAGGTCCAGAAGCTCCGGATCGTCGACCATGTCGACCTTGTTCATGAACACGACCAGCGCCGGAACGCCGACCTGGCGGGCCAGCAGGATGTGCTCGCGGGTCTGCGGCATCGGGCCGTCAGCCGCCGAAACCACCAGGATCGCGCCGTCCATCTGGGCGGCACCGGTGATCATGTTCTTCACATAGTCGGCGTGGCCGGGGCAGTCGACGTGGGCATAGTGCCGGGCCTTCGTCTGGTACTCGACGTGCGCGGTGTTGATGGTGATGCCGCGGGCGCGCTCTTCCGGCGCCTTGTCGATCTGGTCATAGGCCGTGAACGTCGCACCGCCCGACTCCGCCAGAACCTTGGTGATCGCCGCCGTCAGCGACGTCTTGCCATGGTCAACGTGACCAATCGTGCCAATGTTGCAGTGCGGCTTGTCGCGGTTGAATTTCTCTTTGGCCATCGTCGCTCTACCCTGTTGGCCGCCTCAGCGGCATTCACGATTCAAAACTTTGGAGCGGGTGAAGGGAATCGAACCCTCGTATTCAGCTTGGAAGGCTGCTGCTCTACCATTGAGCTATACCCGCCCGGGCCGTTCCCGGCCGCGACGGTGATCTACACGATCGCGGACCGGGAGACGAGAGGATTTTTGGAGGATCGAATCCCGTCCGGCACATTCTTCCTTAATCGGAAGAGGTGAACCGATCCTTGCCGGCGGCGGAGCGAAGCGCTCGGAAAGCGTCGCCGACCCGAGCCGTCGCCGCCTCGTCCTTGAGCATCCCGCTCGCATCCACCTCCCGGACCCATGCGGAGACGGGCCGCCCCGCGACGACGCCGTCGGGGAGGATTTCCGCCAGAGGCGCGAGCACGAAGGCCCGCTCCGTCACGCGGGGATGCGGCACGCGGAGGTCCGGCTCGTCGACGATCCGGTCGCCGAACAGGATGATGTCGATGTCGAGCGTCCGCGGTCCCCACCGTTCGATCCGCTCTCGACCTTCGCCCCGCTCGACCGCCAGCACGAGATCGAGCAGCGCCCGCGGGGAGAGGTCCGTCCGCCCCGCCGCCGCCATGTTGAGGAAGTCGGGCTGGTCCGTCTTCCCCCAAGGCGGGGTCCGCCAGACCGAGGAGATCGCCTCGATATGCGCGCCCCCTCGGGCCAATGCGCCGAAGGCGCGGCCGAAGGCTCCGGCGACGTCGCCGACATTGCCGCCGAGCGACAGGACGAAGGTGTCCGTCGGGTTCATTCAGCGCGACTCGAATTCCGCCCGCGTGATCTCGACGTCGACGCCGACGCCTCCGATGCGCTGGGGGAGAGGCGGGTCGAGCTTGCGGATCGACAGCGACACGGCCTCGACCGCGGGGAAGCGCGCGAAGCTCGCGCCGACGAGCGCGACGGCTGCGGTTTCGAGAAGCTTATGCGTCGTTTTCACGAAAAGCGCGTCGACCATGTCCACGACCGCTCCATAGTCGACGGTCGATGCCAAATCTTCGGTTCCGTCGCTCCGAATATCGATCGTGAAAGCCAAGCTCAGCGCGAATTTGCGCCCGGATTCCCGTTCATGAGCGAACCATCCGTGATGCGCATGAACGACCAGATCCTCGACGACGACGCGTCCCTTCACGACCGTCCCTCCCCCGCTACGCGGATCGCCGCGACGACCGCGAAGGCCTCCCGATGCGCCCCGACGTCATGCGCCCGGATGATGTCCGCCCCGTTGAGCACGCCGTAGACCGCGGCGGCGACCGAGCCGATCACCCGATCGGCCGCGACGGTCCGACCGGTCGCGATCCCGATCATCCGCTTGCGCGAAACGCCGAGCAGGACCGGAAGCCCGAAACGCGCCTTCAGTTCCGGGAGCCGCGCGCAGAGTTCGAGGCTCTGGGCATTGGACTTGGCGAAGCCGATCCCGGGATCGATCACGATCCGGTCCTGCCGAACACCGGCCTTCAAGGCGATCTCGATCGACCCCTCGAGGAAGGCGCAGGCGTCGGCGAAGATGTCGATGGAAGCGTCCTCGATCTGCCGGCCGTGCATCAGAACGCAGTCGACGCCCGCATCCGCGCAGACCCGCGCGATGTCGGGATCATGCCGGAAGCCTCTGACATCGTTGACGATCCCAGCTCCGGCCTCGATCGCGGCGGCGGCCACGCGCGCCTTCATCGTATCGATCGAGATCGGCACGGCGACCCGGCCGCGGAGCCCTTCGAGCACGGGAACGACCCGGCGGAGTTCCTCCTCCACCGGAACCGGAACATGCCCCGGCCGCGTCGATTCCCCGCCGATGTCGAGAATGTCGGCGCCCTCCTCGACGAGCTTCAGACCGTGCGCGACCGCGGCGTCATGCTCGTCGAACCGGCCGCCGTCCGAGAAGGAATCGGGCGTCACGTTCACGATGCCCATCAGAAGAGGGCCTGATCGGAGATCGAGAGGCATTTCGGGGCTCGGTTGCATGGCGTCCGCCGATCGGCGGCCGCTTCGACCGGCTTGATAAAGGATCGCCCGGAAAACGCCACCCGCCCGGCGCGATCAGACGGGAGCGGCCTTGCCGCCCTTCGCCCAGAGCTCCTGTTCGGCGGTCTCGACCGCGCCCGGGCGCACGGCGCGGATGCGGGCCAGAGCCTCTTCGGGCGGAACGCCGCATTCGACGAGAAGCCTCGTCGCGACCATGCCCGATCGCCCGAGCCCGCCGCGGCAATGGATCAGCACGTCGCAGCCGCGGCCCACGAGTTCGCGAAGCGTCCGGCTCGTCTCCGCCCATTCGGATTCGAACCGCGCATCCGGCGTCGAGAAGTCGCGGATGGGCCGATGCAGCCAGGCCATCCTGCGGGCCGCGACCTCCTCGCCGATGCCCGCGATTCCGAGATCGCGGAGTTCATGCTCCTCGACGAGCGTGAGGACGGCGACGGCGCCCCACCATGCGACGGCGTCCAGATCGCTTTCCAGATCCCGCGGCACGCCGCCCGGAACGTCCGCGTCCCTCCGGCCGGGCGCGAAGGCGATGCCGATGCGGCCCGAGGAGGGGTCCGGCCGGATTTCGGCGATCGGAAGCGGAGCGGGGTCGCGCGGGACGTCATCGGTCATGCGCGATCGGAACCCGAAACGCGGCCTCGGATCAAGCGGAAGCCGGGCGTCGCGGCCTCAGCTCCGGAGACCGGGAGCCTCGCGGCCCGTCCGCGCGACATATTCCGTATAGCCGCCGCCATAGACCTGCGCCCCTTCGGGCGTCAGTTCGAGCACGCGGTCCGAGAGGGCGGCGAGGAAATGCCGGTCATGGGAGACGAAAAGCATCGCCCCGTCGTAATTCGCGAGCGCGGCGACCAGCATGTCCTTCGTCGTCATGTCGAGATGGTTGGTCGGCTCGTCCAGCACCAGGAAATTCGGAGGGTCGAACAGCATCTTGGCCATGACCAGCCGCGCCTTCTCGCCGCCGGACAGGACGCGGCATTTCTTCTCGGCGTCGTCGCCCGAAAAGCCGAAACAGCCCGCCAGCGTCCGCAAAGCCCCCTGCCCCGCCTGCGGGAAAGCGTCCTCGAGCGATTCGAAGACCGTGCGCTCGCCGTCGAGAACCTCCATCGAATGCTGCGCGAAATAGCCCAGCCGAATGCTGCCGCCGATCTGCACCGTTCCTTCATCCGGCGTCGTGGCGCCCGTGATGAGCTTCAGCAGGGTCGATTTTCCGGCCCCGTTCACGCCCAGAACGCACCAGCGCTCCTTGCGGCGGATCGCGAAATCGAGCCCGGCATGGATGCTGCGGGAGCCGTAGCGCTTGTGGACGCCCTTGAGGGTGACGACGTCCTCGCCCGAACGCGGGGCGGAGGGGAAATCGAAGGTCACGCTCTGGCGGCGCTTGGGCGGCTCCACGCGCTCGATCTTGTCGAGCTTCTTCACGCGGCTCTGGACCTGGGCCGCATGGGAGGCGCGGGCCTTGAAGCGCTCGATGAACTTGATCTCCTTGGCGAGCATCGCCTGCTGGCGCTCGAACTGCGCCTGGCGCTGCTTCTCGGAGAGCGCCCGCTGAGCCTC
>CAYNUN010000083.1:0-7582 GCA_964400345.1 uncultured Methylobacteriaceae bacterium | reverse complement strand
ACTCGACCGTGATCGAGCGGGCGGCGACCTTGACGGTTTCATCGGCGTTCGAGGCGAACTTCTTCTTCGCATCGACCAGCCAGGCCGCATATTTCTCGGGGCTCACGACGCGGATCGCGATCGGCATGAACGCATGGTTCTGGCCGCAGAGACGCGCACACTGGCCGTAATAGACGCCCTCGACGTTCGTCTTGAACCAGGTCTGGTTCAGACGGCCGGGGATCGCATCCATGCGGATGCCGATCGACGGCACGGCGAAGTTGTGGATCACGTCGCCGCCCACCACCTGGATCGCGATGGTCTTGCCCGCGGGCAGGACCAGCTCATTGTCGACGGCGAGCAGGTTCGGTTGACCCTTCTTCGCGGCCTCTTCCTTGGTGAGCATCAGGCTGTCGAAGCCGAAGCCGCCGCCCTGATCGGCGGGGTATTCGTAGGTCCAGTACCACTGCTTGCCGATCGCCTTCACGGTGATGTCCGCCTTGGGCATCTCCACCTGATAACGCAGCAGGCTGAAGGACGGCACGGCGATGGCCGCGAGAATCACGATCGGGATCACGGTCCAGGCGATTTCGAGGCCCGTGTGATGGGTCGTCTTGGACGGAACCGGGTTCGCCTTCTCGTTGAAGCGGATGACGACATAGACGAGCAGGCCGAGCACGAAGAGGGAGATCGCCGTGATCACCCACACCAGCACATTGTGAAGGTCGTAGCTGCGCTGCGCGACGTCGGTGACCGGGGTCTGCAGATTCAGCTGCCAGGGCGAAGGCTGGCCGGTGCCGGCCCAGGCCGCGCCCGAGGCGCCGAGAGCGAGGACGGCGGTGGCCGCACGGCTCCAGAAACGGGTCATGACGATTCGATCTCCTTGGACTCCCGGATGACCGGGGCGGATTTCCCGCGGCCCGTTCGACGAGGACGCAGGGAATCACGACCACCGCATGTCTCCGGATGGCGTTCGGACACGTCAAAACCACAAAGGGGCGTCCGGCGCAACGCGTCGAACGTCTGATTTCATGCGTCATTTGCGCCTTCCGGTCCGGGACGCCTCCTGTCCGACCTCGTTTTCGGCTGCCCCAACGTCGGCTTGACATCGCTCGACGCCCATGGTCGGAACCGTTTCGGCTGCGTCGGCGAGGGGCCGCCGAGGCCCGAAACGCGACGGAGACGCCGCATGCAAGTTCAGGCTCTGTCCCGCACGTTTCGGTTCGCGGCGGCATTCCTGCTCGCCGCCTGGGCGGGCGTCGCCTCCGCCGATGCGCAGGGCGTCGTGCGCGCCACCTACGGCGACTGGCAGATGCGCTGCGAAAGCGCGCAGGGCGCCCGCGAGCAATGCGCTCTCGTTCAGAACGTGGTGACCGAGGACAAGGGCAATCTCGGGCTCGTCGTCATCGTGGTGAAGACCGCAGACGGTGCGGGCCTGCTGCTGCGCGTCGTCGCGCCCCTCAACATTCTTCTCCCCAACGGCCTCGGATTGCGGATCGACCGCACGGAGATCGGCCGCGCGGGCTTCGTCCGCTGCCTCACGACCGGTTGCGTCGCCGAAGTGGTCATGGACGCGCCGTTGCTCGCACAGTTCCGCTCGGGCCGGTCCGCCACCTTCATCGTCTGGCCCACTCCCGACGAGGGCGTCGGCATCCCGGTCGCCCTGACGGGCTTTTCGGCCGGCCTCGCCGCCCTTCCCTGACACCAAGCGGATACAGGATCATGCTCATGCGCTCTCCCGCCCTCCTCAAAGGCTTCGGTGCGGTCCTGCTTGCGGGCCTCGTGTCCGCCTGCGGCTCCATGAACGTGCGGAACCTGCTTCCCGGCTCGGCGAGCTCCCAGTCCGCTCCGGCGACGGTGACGGCGCAGGCGGTGCCGAACGACGAGGACGACGAGATCGAGTGCCCGGCCGTCGAGATCCGCCCGGGCGCGACGGCCCACCGCTTCGGCGCCGGCGAGACGCCGCGGGCTCAGGCGTCCATCTCCAACGTGGCGCGCGAATGTCGCCTCGAAGGCGATCGGATCCGCATCACGGTGGGGGTCGAAGGCCACGTCAAGCTCGGGGCGGGCGGCTCGCCGGGCAGCTGGCCCGTGCCCGTCCGGGTCGTGATGAAGCGCGGTGAAACCGTCGTCGCCGCCCGGACGGAACGGGTCAACGTCGTCATTCCCGCCAATGACGTGCTCGCAGGCTTCGTCTCGGTGCAGAAGGACTTTCTCGTGCCGCGCACCGGTGCGGAGCTGAGCATCGGCGTGGGCCTCGACACGGGTTCGGACGTCGTCGCTCCGGCTGCGGCCAAGAGACGCTGACGAGACGTCGATCGGTGACCGGCCGCAGGGGGCGATTGACTCCCGGGCGACTCGTCTCCAATCCTGAAAGCAGCCGTCAATCTCCGCGGAAGAGTCCGGCGGGGGCGTGAAAGCCCTTGTCGCCGGCGCCGAAGGCGCAACCGCCCCGGAAACGCTCAGGCCGAAGGACCGCGGAGAGCTGGCACTCTGGAAAGCGGACGATCGCGAGATCGTCCCACCGACGGGCGTAACCGTCGGCGCTTCGGCGTCGTCGGGAAATCTCTCAGGTCTCGGGACAGAGGGGGCGCAACACGCTTCGGGCCTTCGGGCTCGGTGCGCGCGCGACTCCGAACCCGGGACGGATGATGGCCCAGACCGAGACGACGGCTTCCGAGACCCTTCTCCGAACCCCGCTCTACGCCCGCCATGTCGCGCTCGGCGCGCGCATCGTGCCCTTCGCGGGCTACGAGATGCCCGTGCAGTATCCGACGGGGATCCTCGCCGAGCATCAATGGGCGCGTGAGAACGCGGGTCTCTTCGACGTCTCCCATATGGGTCAGGCCTTCCTGATCGGCCCCGATCACGAGACGACCGCCCGCGCGCTCGAAGCCCTCGCCCCCGCCGATTTCGTGAATCTGCAGCCGGGGCGGCAGCGCTATTCGCAGCTCCTGAACGACGAAGGCGGCATCCTCGACGACTTCATGGCCGCACGCTCGCCGGAGCCCGGCGAGGACGGCGTCATCGCGCTCGTCGTCAACGCCGCCTGCAAGGAGCGGGACTACGCCCATATCGCGGCCCGTCTGCCGAAGAACGTCCGCCTGATGCGGGCCGATCACCGGGCATTGCTTGCGCTGCAGGGCCCGAAATCGGCCGAAATTCTCGCCCGGCACTGCCCCGACACCGCCGACATGCCCTTCATGACGGCGAAGACGACGCATTTCGACGGGATTCCGGTCAATGTCTCCCGCTCGGGCTACACGGGCGAAGACGGCTACGAAATCTCCGTCCGCAACGACCGCGTCGAAGAGATCGCCGCCGTCCTCCTGCGCGACGCCGACGTGAAGCCGATCGGTCTCGGCGCGCGCGACTCGCTCAGGCTCGAAGCGGGCCTGTGCCTCTACGGCCACGACATCGATACGACGACCTCGCCCGTCGAAGCCGCGCTCGTCTGGTCGATCCAGAAGCGCCGCCGCGAGGAAGGCGGATTCCCGGGCGCGGACCGCATCCGCCGCGAACTCGCCGACGGCCCCTCCCGCAAGCGCGTCGGCATCCTGCCCGAGGGCAAGGCCCCGGCCCGCGAAGGCGCGGAGATCACCGACGAGGCGGGCCGCGTGATCGGCGCCGTCACCTCGGGCGGCTTCGGCCCGACGCTCGGCGGCCCTCTCGCCATGGGCTATGTCGAAACGGCCTCCGCCGCGGTCGGCACGCCCGTCCGGCTCATGGTCCGCGGCAATGCGCTGCCCGCCCGCATCGCCGCACCGCCGTTCGTTCCCCAGCGCTATTACCGCGGGACGAGCGCATGACGGCCGGCGCCCTCTATGCCCCGCTTTCGGAGAGCCGCGCGGTTGCCGCCCTCGATCCCCTTATCCTGAGGAGCCGCGCGAAAGCGCGGCGTCTCGAAGGACGAGGGTTCCCGGTCCCGCCCGCGGCCGCGCAGGGCGAAGTCGTAGAGGTCCCTCCTCCTTCGAGACGCGGGGCTTGCGCCCCGCTCCTCAGGATGAGGTGCGTTTCATCTTTCGCCCGCAAGGGCGTTCCGTCTTCCGCCGTCGATCAGCAACGGAGCCGTGCATGACCATCCGCTTCACCAAGGACCACGAATATATCCGGCTCGAAGGCGACACCGCCGTCGTCGGCATCACGGACTACGCGCAGGGCCAACTCGGCGACGTCGTGTTCGTCGAGCTTCCTGCGATCGGCAAGGCGGTCGGCAAGGGCGACGAAGCCGCCGTCGTCGAAAGCGTGAAGGCGGCGAGCGAGGTCTATGCGCCCGTCTCCGGCGAGGTCGTCGCCGTGAATTCGGCGCTCGAAGGCTCGCCCGGCACCGTCAACGAGGATCCGCTCGGCTCCGGCTGGTTCGTGAAGATGAAGCTCGCCGATCCGTCCGAGCTCGAAGGGCTCATGACGGAAGACCAGTACAAGGCCTTCGTCGCGGGCATGTCCTGAGCCCCGCGGACCCCCGCGGCCCGCCTCGCCGCCGTTTTCCGGACAGGAGCGTTCCGATGCGTTACCTCCCTCTCTCCGACGCCGACCGCAAGGACATGCTCGCCGTCATCGGCGCGTCCTCGATCGACGAGCTCTTCGCCGACGTCCCGTCGGACAAGCTGCAGAAGACCCTTCCCGACCTGCCGCGCCGCAAAAGCGAGCTCGAGGTCGAGCGCATCATGGCGCGCATGGCGGGCAAGAACGTCGCGGCTTCCTCCGTGCCCTTCTTCGTCGGGGCCGGAGCCTACAAGCACCATGTGCCCGCGACGGTGGATCACCTGATCCAGCGTTCGGAATTCCTGACGAGCTACACGCCCTATCAGCCCGAGATCGCACAGGGCACGCTGCAATATCTCTTCGAATTCCAGACGCAGGTCGCGGCCCTCACGGGCATGGAGGTGGCGAACGCCTCGATGTATGACGGCTCGACCGCCTGCGGCGAGGCCGTGCTGATGGCCCATCGCGTCACCAAGCGCCGCAAGGCGGTGCTCTCGGGCGGACTGCATCCCCATTACGCCGACGTGGTCCGCACGCTTTCGAAGATGGCGGGCGACGAGGTCGTCACCATGGCCCCCGACGTGACCGCGACCGAGGATCTTCTCGCCGCCGTCGACGGCACGGTGTCCTGCGTCGTCGTGCAGACGCCGGACGTCTTCGGCAATCTCCGCGACCTGCGGAAGCTTTCGGAGAAGTGCCGCGAGGCGGGCGCGCTGCTGATCGCCGTGTTCACCGAGGTCGTCTCCCTCGGCCTCGTGACCCCGCCCGGCGCGATGGGGGCGGACATCGTCGTCGGCGAAGGCCAGTCGATCGGCAATGCGCTGAATTTCGGCGGCCCCTATGTCGGCCTCTTCGCCGCCAAGCAGAAATATGTCCGCCAGATGCCGGGCCGGCTCTGCGGCGAGACGGTCGACGCCGACGGCACCCGCGGCTTCGTGCTGACGCTCTCCACCCGCGAGCAGCATATCCGCCGGGACAAGGCGACGTCGAACATCTGCACCAATTCCGGCCTGTGCGCGCTGGCCTTCACCATCCACATGACGCTGCTCGGCCAGGCGGGCCTCTCCCGCCTTGCCCGCATCAATCACGCGCATGCGGTGAAGCTCGCCGACGCGCTTGCGGGCGTGAAGGGCGTCGAAGTGCTGAACGCCGCCTTCTTCAACGAATTCACCCTCCGCCTCTCCCGCCCGGCCGCGGCCGTGGTGGAGCAGTTGGCGACGAAGGGCGTGATGGCGGGCGTCCCCGTCTCGCGCCTGTGGCCCGAGGCGGGCCTCGACGATCTCCTGATCGTCGCGAACACCGAAGTGAACACCGACGACGACCGCGCCGCGCTCGTCGAAGCGCTGCAGGAGGTGCTGTGATGCTGAACCGTCAGGGACGTCCCACCGCGCCGGGCACGGCTTCGGTCTCCGCGCATGAGACCTTCACCGGCAACAAGGCCCTCCTGCAGGAGGAGCCGCTGCTGTTCGAAATCGGCCGCTACGACGTCACCGGCGTCGATCTCGACGAGCCGGAAGCCTTCGCGCCCCGTCTCGGCGGGCTCGAGCGCAGCGACGGCATCGGTCTTCCGGGCCTTTCCGAGCCCGAAACGATGCGCCATTTCGTGCGCCTCTCGCAGAAGAATTACGGCATCGACACGGGCCTCTTCCCGCTCGGCTCCTGCACGATGAAGCACAATCCGCGGCTCAACGAGCGGATGGCGCGGCTCCCGGGCTTCGCGGACGTGCATCCTCTGCAGCCGCAATCGACCGTGCAGGGCGCGCTCGAACTCATGAACGAACTCGGCCGCTGGCTCACGGAGCTCACCGGCATGCCCGCCGTCGCCCTGTCGCCCAAGGCCGGCGCGCATGGCGAACTCTGCGGGATGATGGCGATCAAGGCCGCGATCGAGGCCAAGGGCGAGGGCGCGACGCGCCGCACGGTGCTCGTGCCCGACTCCGCCCACGGCACCAACCCGGCCACCGCCGCCCTGATCCTCTTCGACGTGAAGCCCGTCCCCGTCCGCGAGGACGGCACGGTCGATCCCGAAGCGGTCCGCGCGCTCGCGGGGCCGGACACGGCCGCGATCATGCTGACCAACCCCAACACCTGCGGGCTGTTCGAGAAGGACGTCGCAAAGATCGCGGAGATCATCCACGCCGCGGGCGGCTATTTCTATTGCGACGGCGCGAATTACAACGCGATCGTCGGCAAGGCGCGTCCCGGCGATCTCGGCGTCGACGCCATGCACATCAACCTGCACAAGACCTTCTCGACGCCCCACGGGGGCGGCGGCCCCGGCTCGGGCCCGGTGGTCCTGTCAGAGCGCCTCGCGGCCTTCGCGCCGGTCCCCTTCGTCCGCCGGGACGGCGCGGGCTTCGAACTCGTCGAGGACGAGGAGGGCACGGAGGCCTTCGGCCGCATCACGGCCTTCCACGGCCAGACGGGCATGTATGTGCGCGCGCTCTCCTACATGCTCTCGCACGGGGCCGACGGTTGCCGGCAGGCGTCGGAGGACGCGGTGCTGAACGCGAACTATGTCCGCGCGCGGCTCGCCGACCTGATGTCCCTGCCCTTCGGCAACCGCGCCTGCATGCATGAAGTGCTGTTCGACGACGCCTGGCTGAAGGACACCGGGGTGACCACGCTCGATTTCGCCAAAGCGATGATCGACGAAGGCTACCATCCGATGACGGTCTATTTCCCGCTCGTCGTCCACGGCGCGATGCTGGTGGAGCCGACGGAGAGCGAGAGCCGTGCATCGCTCGACCTGTTCATCGCGACGCTGCGCGACCTCGCGATGGCGGCGAAGCGCGGCGACAAGGAGCGCTTCACGGGCGCCCCCTACCTCGCCCCGCGCCGCCGCCTCGACGAAACCCGCGCCGCCCGCAGCCCCGTCCTCCGCTGGACGCCCCCGGCTCCGCTGCAGCAGGCGGCGGAGTAAGGCGGCACAAGGAAACCTCATCCTGAGGAGGCGCGGAGCGCCGTCTCGAAGGACGAGGTTTCCGCACCTCGCCGGCGACCGGCCGGTTCGAGACGCGCGGCTCCGCCGCGCTCCTCACCATGAGGGAGCTGTTTCCCCCGGTCCCCTCCCGCCCCGTCATGCGTTATGACGGTCGGGGACGCGGACGGAGCGTGA
>CAYNUN010000082.1:0-7612 GCA_964400345.1 uncultured Methylobacteriaceae bacterium | reverse complement strand
GGCCAGACGGAACAGAGCGGAGGAACGGATCATCGCATGCGTCTCCGAGCGAAATCTTGTTCAAGGGAGTCAAGTGGGGCGGCGCGGTCGCGGCGTAAAGACGTCCTTACCCCATCGTCTTCTTCACGGCGAAGACGATCGCAACACCGATCGCGGCGGAGATCAGTCCCATGATCCGGAGGCGCCCGTCGGGCGCCTCCAGCATTTCGCGGATCCGGGATTTGATGAAACCCGGGAAACCCGCGACGATCAGCCCCTCGATCGCGAAGACCAGACCGAGGCCGACGAGGAAATCGCGCATTCAGACCATCTCAGGGACGGGGCGCACCGTTGGAGCGCCCGTTGCCGGCGAACGGATCCTGAAAATAACGGAAGAACTGCGAGTCGGGCGAGATGATCATTCGCGTCTCGCCCGGCTTGAGTCCCACTTCATAGGCCTGCATCGAACGGTAGAAGCCGAAGAAGTCCGGATCGCGGTTGAAGGCAGCAGCCAGGATGTTGTTCCGCTCGGCGTCGCCCTGACCACGAAGCTCTTCCGACTTGCGGAAGGCCTCGGCCCGAATGACCGTCACGTCACGGTCGGCACGGGCGCGGATCGTCTGCGAGAGCTGCGAGCCCTGCGCGCGGATGTCGGCGGCTTCACGCTGACGTTCCGTCTGCATGCGCTGGAACACCGCCGCGCTGTTCTGCGCGGGCAGATCCGCACGACGAAGCCGCACGTCCACCACCTCTATGCCGAGCCCCTGCGCCTGCCGGTTCACGTCGTCGCGGATCTTGTTCATCAGCGCCGAACGTTCCGTGCGGACGACGGCCGCGAAGCTCGCATCCGCCAGCACCGCGCGGACCGTCGAGTTCACGATCGCGGTCAGACGGAGATTGCCGCCCGTGATGTTGTTGACCGACTGATAGAAGCGCAGCGGATCGACGATCCGGTAGCGGGTGAAGGCGTCGACCACGAGGCGCTTCTGGTCCGCCGCGATGACTTCCTGTTCGGGAAGCTCGAGGTCGAGGATGCGCTTGTCGATCATGATCACGTTCTGAACGAACGGGACCTTCCAGTAGAGCCCGGGCTGAATGATCGGCTCGCGCACGATGCGACCGAATTGGAAGACGAGCGCCTGCTGCGTCTGATGCACCGTGAAGGCGGCGGCATAGAGCGTGAGGGCGGTGATGCCGGCGACGATCACGACGCCTAAACGAACGGCTCCGTTCATCGGGCGGCTCCCTGGTTGCGACGCTGCATTTCGGGGAGAGGCAGATAAGGCACGACGCCGTTCCCGCCGCTCTGGTCGACGAGCACCTTGTCGGCGCCGCCGAAGACCCGCTCCATGGTTTCGAGGAACATGCGCTCGCGCGTCACGTCCGGAGCCGCCTTGTAGGTCTCGTAGACCTGCTGGAAGCGGCTCGCCTGACCGGTCGCCTCGGCGACGGCGCGTTCACGATAGGCTTCCGCCTCCTGGATGATCCGCGCGGCCTCGCCTCGGGCCTCCGGCACCACGCGGCTCGCATAGGTCTCCGCCTCGTTGCGGGCGCGGTCCTGGTCCTGCCGGGCGGCCTGCACGTCGCGGAACGCGTCGATCACCTGCGACGGCGGATCGACCTTCAGGAGCTGGACGAGACGGATCTCGACGCCCGAACGATAGCTGTTCAGAACGTCCTGCATCATCTGCTTCACTTCCTGCTCGATCACGGAACGATCGGTCGTCAGGATCGGCTGGATGTTGCGGCGGCCGACCACTTCGCGCATCGACGCTTCGGCGACGGCGCGGACGGAGGCCTGCGGGTTCTGGATGTTGAACACGTAATCCGCCGCGCGGGCGGGATTGATCTGCCACTGCACCTGGAAATCGATCGAGACGATGTTCTCGTCGCCCGTCAGCATCAGGCTGGTATTGTTCTCGGGACGGCCGCGGAAATCGCCGGCCTGCGCCACCATGCCGACATCGGTCGTGTTGACCGAGGTGACCCGGGGCTTGGAGACCGAACCGACCGGGAAGGGCCAGTTGTAGTTCAGGCCGGGCTGCGACGAGCCCACATAACGCCCGAACACGAGATTGAGGCCGATTTCGTCCGGACGCACGACATAGATGCCCGTCGCGAGCCAGCCGGCGATGAGCAGGCCCGCGACCGCGGCGAGCCCGCGCCCGCTGGTCGGCCCGCCGGGGACGATGTTCTTCAGTCTGTCCTGACCGCGCCGCAGCAGCTCTTCGAGGTCGGGACCGCCGCCGGGACCCGAACCCCCGCCGCCGCCGCCTCCGCCGCCGTTGCCGCCCGTCGGGCCTCCGCCCCAAGGTCCCTGCTTTCGCGGTCCCCAAGGGCCTCCGCCGCCGCTTTGGTTGCTCCAAGACATTCAGCCGTCCCCTTGCCGGTCGTCGTTGCGCGCGGATGCGATCCGCACGGGTGTCGTCGCCTCAAGTGGGAACCCGAGGCGCTTTCGTCAACGGAGCGTTGCCGTATCACGCATCAGGCGTGCACGCGCTCCAGATCGACGAAAGTGAAGGAGTGTTCGTCGTCGGGCCCCGCCGGATGCGACGCCCGAGCCGTTTCGCGAAATTCGGAACGCGACCATTCGGGAAACGTCGCGTCTCCCTCGGGCCGCGCATGAACCATGGTCAGATGCAGACGTTCCGCCGAGGGCAGGAACTGGCGATAGACGTCGGCCCCGCCGACGACCGGAATCGAGTCGACGCCCGCCTTTTCCGCAAGCGCCCGGGCTTGCGCGAGCGCGTCGTCGAGACCGTGCGACACATGGACGCCGTCCACGGAGAAATGCGGATCACGCGTCAGGACGATCGTTTCGCGCCCCGGCAGCGGCTTGCCGATCGAGAGGAACGTCTTGCGCCCCATGATCATCGGCCGCCCCATCGTCAGCGCACGGAAGCGCTTGAGATCGGTCTTGAGCCGCCAGATCAGCCGGTTGTCGTCGCCGATCACGCCGTTGTCGGCCACCGCCGCGATGATCACGATCGGGATCGTCATCGCGCGTGGTCCGCGAGGCGCCAGAGCGCCGCATCGGAGACGCGGCATCCCGTCCAGCCGTCCATCATCTCCGCGCCCATCGCCTTGTAGAAGGCGATCGACGGTTCGTTCCAATCGAGGACGGACCATTCGAGCCGTGCGAGATTCTCGGTCACGCAGCGCCGGGCGAGCCCCGCGAGCATGAGCTTGCCGAGACCCTTGCCGCGATGCTCGGGCCTGACGAAGAGATCTTCCAGATAGATCCCGTGCCGCCCGCGGAAGGTCGAGAAGGTATAGAACCAGAGCGCGAAACCGACGCCCTGCCCGGCATATTCCGCGACGTCGCAGAAGACGCGCGGCTTAGCGCCGAAAAGGGCATCCGCGATCATCTCCTCGGTCGCATCCACGGCATGACCCAAGCGCTCGTAGTCCGCGAGTTCGCGCACGAGCGAAAAGATCAGCGGCGCATCGGCCGGAACGGCGGGGCGGATCATCAGACGGCCACCGGGGCCCTGATCGCCGGATGCGGATCGTAGCCCTCGATCCGCACGTCGTCATAGGTGAAGTCGAAGAGCGACCGCACCTCCGGATCCAGCACGAGGCGCGGCAACGGCCGCGGCTCGCGCGAAAGCTGTTCTTCCGCTTGCGCGAGATGGTTCAGGTAGAGATGCGCGTCGCCGAAGGAATGGACGAAATCCCCCACCGCGAGCCCCGTCGCCTGCGCCATCATATGCGTGAGCAGCGCATAGCTCGCGATGTTGAAGGGCACGCCGAGGAAGATGTCGGCCGAGCGCTGATAAAGCTGGCAGGAGAGTTTCCCCTCCGCGACGTAGAACTGGAACAGGCAGTGGCAGGGCGCGAGCGCCATCTTGTCGAGATCGGCCGGGTTCCAGGCCGAAACCACGAGCCGCCGCGAGTCCGGATTGCGGCGGATCTCGTCGAGCACCCATCGGATCTGGTCGACCGTACCGCCGTCCGGCTTGGCCCAGGAACGCCACTGCTTGCCGTAGACCGGCCCGAGATCGCCCTTCTCGTCGGCCCATTCGTTCCAGATGGAGACCCCGTTGGCCTTGAGATAAGCGATGTTGGTGTCGCCCGCGAGGAACCACAGCAGCTCGTGCACGATCGATTTCAGATGCAACTTCTTCGTCGTGACGAGCGGGAAGCCCTCGGAAAGATCGAAGCGCATCTGATGGCCGAAGACGGAGAGCGTGCCCGTCCCCGTGCGGTCGTCCTTGCGGACGCCTTCGGCGAGAACACGGCGGAGAAGGTCGTGATAGGCCTGCATGGCGCTGCTCCGGAACGGAATCGCGAGATTAAGGGGAGCGCATCGCCGAGGGGAGCCCTTCCGGCGGAATATCAACAACGAGCGCGAGGATTTCGCTGTTTCGGACCGCCAGATCCGGGACGCCGCGGCCCGCGCGATCCGTCGGGCGCAAGGCCGCAGCAAGAATGCCGGCGACGACGTCCTTAAGCCCTTCCGCCCGAGCCTCGACCCCCCTATATTGAGATCGCCGTCGCAAGGCGGCTACGGCGATAAATCGACATCGGAATAAGCCTATCGGACCCGGGGGCAGTACCCGGCGCCTCCACCCGAACCCGTTCGCAAAGGCGGGCTCCGGCGGGGGCGAAACAGGATCGACGAGGGTGTAAAGGGTGCTCTTTCGCTCGGCATGGTTCCGCCGTCATCGGGCCGAATCTATAGTTGCCAACGACAACTATGCTCCGGTGGCCGTCGCCGCGTAATGCGGTGCAGGTACCGAAATCAAAGTCCTTGCGTTTAGCCGCGTAAGGCGGGGCCCGGAGGCGCCTGGCAACAGAAGCCTCCACCTCATTCCTCTCGCGGACCGCCATGCCTCAGGACCTCATCCGCTACGATCTCCTCGTCCAGGACGCGCTGAAGGGCGTCGTCCGCCATGTTCTTTCGGATGCTGCGGCCAACGGCTTGCCGGGCGACCATCATTTCTACATCTCCTTCCGCACCGATCATCCCGGCGTCCGCATCTCGCAGCGCCTGCGAGACAAGCATCCGGAGGAGATGACGATCGTCCTGCAGCATCAGTTCTGGGATCTCGGCATCACCGAACATTCCTTCGAGGTCGGCCTGTCCTTTTCCGGCATTCCGGAGCGCCTGCTCGTCGCCTTCGAGGCCCTGACCGGCTTTTGGGACCCCGCCGTCGATTTCGGCCTCAAATTCGAGCTCTCCACCGTCGAGAGCGCGGACAACGATTCCGAGCAGGAGGACGAGGAGGAGGCACCGGATCCGCGCCCCGCCTCCAACGCCCCGGCCGCGCGCGCGAAGACTCCCGAAGCGGCGGAAGCGGACGCCGCGGCGGAAGACGGCGCACGGGTGGTGAGCCTCGACGCCTTCCGAAAGAAGACCTGACACGCCGCACCCCGGAGGAACCATGGCGACGCGGACGGAAACCGACGGTTTCGGCCCGATCGAGGTTCCCGCGGATCGGCTCTGGGGCGCGCAGACGCAGCGCTCTCTCGTGAATTTCAGGATCGGCGGCGAAAGGATGCGCTCGCCGCTGATCCGCGCCCTCGCGCTGGTCAAGCGCGCCGCCGCCTCCGTCAACCGCGACCTCGGCGCACTCGACCCAGCCATCGCGGACGCCGTCGTCGCCGCGGCCACGGAGGTCGCCGAAGGGCGCCGCGACGACCATTTTCCGCTCGTGGTCTGGCAGACGGGATCCGGCACCCAGACCAATATGAACATGAACGAAGTGATCGCGAATCTGGCCGCGGAGCGGCTCGGGCGGGCACGCGGTTCGAAGGCCGTACACCCCAATGATCACGTCAATCGAAGCCAGTCCTCGAACGACGTCTTTCCCACGGCGATGCATGTCGCCGCCGCCGTGGAGATCACGACGCGGCTCCTGCCCGCGCTCGATTCCCTCGGCATCGCGCTGAGGAAAAAGTCCGTCGAATTCTCGGACATCGTGAAGATCGGCCGCACCCATCTACAGGACGCGACGCCCGTCACGCTCGGCCGGGAATTCGGGGGGTATGCCGCGCAGATCGAGCAGGCGTCCGCACGTGTGGTCGCATCCCTCGCCGAACTCTGGCCGCTGGCTCAGGGCGGCACCGCCGTCGGCACGGGGCTCAATGCTCCCAAGGGATTCGCCGAAGCGATGGCCGCGACGATCGCGGACCTCACGGGCCTGCCTTTCGTCGCGGCTCCGGACAAATACGCCGCACTCGCCTCCCATGACGGCCTCGTCGCCGTCCATGGCGCGATCGAAAGCGCCGCGACGGCTCTGCACAAGATCGCGAACGACTGCCGCCTTCTGGCGTCGGGTCCGCGTTCCGGCATCGGTGAGATCTCCCTGCCGGAAAACGAGCCCGGATCCTCGATCATGCCGGGCAAGGTGAACCCGACACAGGCGGAAGCGGTGACGATGGTCGCGGCCCGGGTCATCGGAAACCAGACCACCCTGGCCTTCGCCGCGGCGAACGGCCATTTCGAGCTGAACGTCTACAAGCCCGTCATCGCGGACGTGCTGCTCCAGTCGATGGAACTCGTCGCGGACGCCGCAGACAGCTTCCGCGCGCACTGCGTCGAGGGCATCACCGCGAACCGGGAGCGGATCGCCGATCTTCTCGCAAGGTCGCTGATGCTCGTGACGGCGCTCGCCCCCGAAATCGGTTATGATTCGGCGGCGGCGATCGCAAAGGCCGCGCATGAGAACGGGACGACGCTCCGCGAGGAAGCCCTGAAATCGGGTCTCGTGGACGCCGCGACCTTCGACCGGATCGTCAGGCCCGAGCGGATGCTCGGCCCCGAAGCATGAGGACCCGATGGGCGACGTCGTGAATCTGAACCGCTTCCGCAAAGCGAAGGCGAAGGCCGCCTCGGAGGATGCGGCCGCCGCGAACCGTCTGCGTTACGGCAAATCGGCGGCAGAGCGGAAGCGCGAGGAAGCCGACGATCTCCTGAAGCTTCGTCGCCACGAAGGGCACAAGCTGATCGCTCCCCGCAAGGACGACGAAGCGCCGTGAGGGCGTCCGCATGAGCGTCGTCGTCAAGCGGTCCGTGATGGTGGCCGGACACCGGACCAGCGTCTCGCTCGAACAGCCCTTCTGGGACGCCCTTCGCGAAATCGCGGCGGAGCGGGACATCAGCATCAACGCCTTGGTCGCGAGCGTCGACGAAGCGCGCTCGCGGGAGAACCTCTCCTCCGCGCTCCGCCTGCTGGTGCTGCGTCACTATCGCGACAAGGCGGGCGGCGCTTCGGTCTGAGGCGGCTCGCCGCCGCCGAGGATACGACGGGCCTCGTTCCGCGCGGCCTCTTCCTCCGCCCGGCGCTTCGCTTCCGCCTTTTCGCGTTCGCGCTGGATGCGCGAGGCGCGCTCGCGCATTTGGATCTCCATGGCCTCGATCCGCTCCAGTTCGCGCTGGACGGCACGCGTGGTCAGGAGATTGGCGAGCATGGAGACGTCCGCCTCGCGCTGCAGCGTGCCGTCGGCACCGCTGCGCAGAACGAGCGCGATCTCCGGCGCGGGGGCGGGCCAGCCTTTGGGCGGCGCGGCCGCCGAAAGGACGAGCCGCGCATCCATCCGCGCCGTCTTGAGATCGTAGGACGCCGCACCTTGAAGCACCGCATCGGCGGCGGAGCCGAACTGACCGTCGCCGCCGGCCCCCCGGCTC
>CAYNUN010000081.1:0-7702 GCA_964400345.1 uncultured Methylobacteriaceae bacterium | reverse complement strand
ACCAGAAGGCCGCGAATTCGGGCCGGTCGGCGAGCGCCGCGAAATGCTTGCGGCCGTAGGCGAGGAGCCGGTCGGTCGCGTCGTCCGGCAGCGCGCCCGGAAAGGCTTCGGTGAAGTCGCCGATCGCGTCATGCGTGGCGGTGCCGATCTCCGACGCGTTCGGCGGTCGCGCGAGCTCGTCGAGCCGGTCGAGTTCCAGCACATGCTTGGCGTAGATCGCGTAGGGGTCGCGCCGCAGCTTGTCGACTTCCGTCACGCCGAGCGAGGTCGGCAGGAGGTCTTTCGGCGGCGCCGGCGCGGGCCGCGGGATCGGCGTCTCCGCGGGGCGGCGGTCGAGCGCGCGGGCCTTTTCGAGAATGATCGCGCCGCGGGCGAGGGGCTCTTCCAGCGCCTTTCCGGTCACCGCGCGCAGCCTCTGCAGAAAACGCGAGGGCACGGTCGGGTCGCCGCCGCGCTTGCCCGCGCGGGTCAGGATCACTTCCCCCGCGCCCATCGCCTGCTGGAAGTCGTGCGCCGTCCGGCCGATCCGCGTCTCCGGCGAGGGCAGTTCCAATTCGCGGGCGAGCGGCCGGCTGAGGAACGGATCGGTCCGCGTCGCGGGCGGCCAGATCGTCTCGTCGAGACCGCCGAGGATCATGCGGTCGACGGGGAGAAGCCGCGCTTCGAGCAGCCCCCAGATGCGGATGCGCGGATGCGTTTCCGCGCCGCCCGCGACCGTCCGTCCCCGCATGAAGCCTTCGAACACGCCGGGAAAATCCGTCCGCGTGCCTTCGAGCTTCGCGTCGAAATCCGGCGCGATTTCGTCGAACAGGGCGGCGAGCGCTTCGCCGCCCTCCGCCGCATCGAGCCCGTCCTCGCCGTCGGGCCCGCGCGCCAACGCCGCGAGCGTCTCCTCCAATGCGCGGGCCGCCGCGATCAGGTCGAAACGCGCCCGCCTTTCGGGGAGCGGCGCGAAAGCCTTCCGCAACGCCTCGATCACCGCGTCCGCCGCGTCGAAATCCGCGGGTCCGATCCGTTTGCGCGGTCGCGGCGCGCGCTTCGGATCGGCGCGGCGCGCGGCGGCGAGGGCCGCCGCCGTGCCGTCGAGGCCGGGTTTCGGGGCGAGGCCGCGCAGCGCGCCGATCTCGAGCGCCGCACGCCCGCGCCCGATCGTATCGGCATCGACGCCCAGACGGACGAGCGGATGGTCGAGCAGCGCGAGGAGGCGCACCGCCTCGAAATCGCTCGCGAAGGCTTCGGCGGCGAGCAGCGCGAGGCGCCCCGCCGCCGTGCGCGAGAGCGGCCGCCCGGCCGAGTCCTCCGCGACGATGCCCCAACGGGCGAGTTCGGCGCGCACCCGTTCGGCGAGGGAACGGTCCGGCGTGATGAGCGCCGCCGTCTTGCCCGGCTCCTCCAGCGCCTCGCGCAGGCACAGCGCCGCGGCCACGGCCTCTTCCCGTTCGTCGTCCGCCTCCACGATGGTCACGCCCGACAGCGCGTCGACGATCGCGTCGTCGGAGAGCCGTTCCGCCCGGCTCCGCCACGCTTCGGTCGTCTCTGCGGGGCGCAGCGCCTCCGCGAGGCAGGCCTCCCGCGCGGCGAGGTCCGGCCGCGGTTCGCCGAGCGTCCGCACCCCCGACCGCTCGACGCCGATCACGCCGAGAAGCCGCGTCAGCTGATGCTGTGGATGGCCCGGATCGCCGCCGTCGGCGTCCCTCACGATCGCGAGATCCTCGTCGGAGAGATGCCGGTCGAGGCCCGGCAGCACCACCGCGCCGCGGGGCAGACGCGCCACCGCGGCGATGAGCTTCGCCGTGGCGGGCATGGATCCCGTCGAACCCGCGACGATGAAGGGCTCCTGCGGCCGTGCCGTTTCGAGCCGCGCCGCTTCGAGCAGCAGCAGCCTGTGCCGCCGCTCGCCCGCGTCCAGCGTGCCGCTGCCCCGGATCGCGGGCCATTCCCGCGCCGCGATCTCCAGAAAATCCCGGGATATCTTCCAGTAATCGTCGAGTTCCTCGGGCACCAGCGCGTGCAGGTCCTCCCAGGTCTTGCCGTGGATGACGAGGCTGTCGATCAGCGAGCCCAGCGCGTCGGCGAGCCCGAGCGCGTCGCGCGCCGAACCCGCGACCATGAAGCCCTGCGCGTCCGCGGCGATGCCGTCCGTCAGCCGCTTCGGCAGAAACCCCGCCCCGCCGATGATCGCCTCGCGCACCCGCGCCGACCATGCGATCACCAGTCGGGCGAGCGTCAGCCGCCGCATCATCGGATCGGCCTCGGGCGGCAGCGAGCCGTCCTCGGGCAGGCCCGCATCGCCGAACATGAGATTGGCTTCGGCCTCGTCGAGATCGCCCAGCGGCACGATCCGCGGCAGCAGCACGGCCTCGCCCCCGAGCCTTTCGGCGATCACGGCGGAGAGCGCCCGCGCCGCGCGCCGCGTGGGCAGATAGATCGTGGCCGAGGCGAGCGCGAGCGGATCGCTGCGGAACCGCATGTCGGGGATCAGCCGTCCGTCGAGAAGCGCGTCGGCCAGCGTCGAGAGAAAGGGCGCGCCGGGCGGTATCGAAAAAATTCCGGGCTCGGCCGCAACCATGTCGCCTCGGGTCAAAGAGTGATGAGGACCAATCGCTTTTCCGCCTCCGCGATCGCCGCGGGCGTTCCAACATGCAGCCACCATCCGTCGAGTCGCAAGCCGAACAGGCGGCCCGCCTCCTGCGCCGCGTCGAAGATGCGGTTGAGCGAGAACGGCTCGTCCGGCGCGTCGTCGAACAGCTCCGGCTTCAGGATCAGCGCCCCCGCATGGATGAAGGGCACGACTTCGCCTTCCCGGCGGCGGCGCAGCTCTCCGAGCGGGCCCATGGCGTAGTCGCCCTTGCCGTCATATCCCGTCGCCGTCGAGGCGGCGGAGACGAGCATCAGAACGTCCATCCGGGCGGGATCCCACGCTTCGGCGAGCCGCAGCAGATTGGATCGCGGCCCGTCCACCCAGAACGTGTCGGCATTGAGCACGTAGAACGGCTCGCTCCCGAGCAGCGGCCGCGCCTTCTTCACGCCGCCGCCCGAGTCGAGCAGCCGGTCGCGTTCGTCGGAGATCACGATCCGCGGCGTCGTCCGCGGCGCGAGATGCGCTTCGAGGCGGTCGGCGAGGTGATGCACGTTCACCACCGCCGTCTCCGCGCCCGCCTCGGCCAGCGCGTCGAGCGCATGGTCGATCAGCGCCTTGCCGCCGACCTTCACCATCGGCTTGGGGATCGTGTCGGTGATCGGCCGCATCCGCGTGCCGAGGCCCGCGGCCAGCACCATCGCGCGGCGGGGCGTCCGCAGGTTCCCCGTCATGCCGCGCCCGCTTGCTCGGCGAAGAGCGTCGGCAGGTTCTGGCGATGCCAGACCCGCAGCTCCGCCAGGGCCGGATGGGCCAGATTGCGCCGCAGATAGGCTTCCATATGCGGCAGATGCCGCAGATAGCCGGGCTTGCCGTCCCGCCGGTCGAGCCGCACGAAGATGCCGAGCACCTTGGTCACCCGCTGCGCCCCCATGATCGCATAGGAGGCCGCGAAATCGGCCATGTCGAAATCCGGGTCGGCGTCGCGCCGCGCCCGCACATAGCGCTGGAACAGCTCCAGTTCGAGCGTCTCGGGCGCCGCGCGCCGCGCGTCCTGCAGCAGCGAGGCGAGGTCATAGGCCGGATGGCCCATCACCGCGTCCTGGAAGTCGATGATGCCCATCCGCTTCAGCCCCTCCCGCTCGGGCAGCCAGAGCAGATTGGGGGAATGATAGTCGCGCAGCGTCCAGGTCCGCTTCTGCGCCCTGAGCGGATGGAGCAGGCCCCTCCAGAGCGCGAGGAAGCGGTCCCGCGCCGCAGCCGAGATCGGCCGCCGGACGATGTTCGGCACATACCAGTCGAGCATCAGCTCGACCTCGATCATCAGCGCTTCGAGATCGTAGACGGGCAGGACATGGTCGGCGTCGCCGCGCACGGGCAGCGTCTCCGGCAGGTCGCGCCGGTGCAGATCCGCGAGCAGCGCGGTCGCGACGGCGTAGCGCTCCGGGATCGGGCCGTCGGCATCGAGCACCCCTTCGCCGCCGAGATCCTCGACGATCAGCAGCCCCGCATCGAGATCGGCTGCGAGCACTTCGGGCGCGCTGTAGCCCAGTCCGCGCAGCCCGTCGGCCATGGCGACGAAGGCATGGACGCTTTCCGCGAGCTTGGCGATCGCGCTGTAGGGCTTGCCGTCGCGCACCGCCGGGCCGTCCGGCCGCCGCGGCGCGATCATCAGGATCGCGGTCTCCTCGCCGCGGACGAGCCGTTCATAGGCCCGCGTCGAAGCGTCCCCCTGGATCGGGATGCGGTCGGCGGCGTCCCAGCCGCTTGCGGCGAGCAGCTTGCGCAGCGCGACATTCCGGTCGAGCCGCTCGATCCAGCGCCCGGTCGGCGTCACCACGATGCGCCGCGCGTCGGGCGAGCCGGGCACGAGCCGGATCTCGACGTCGAGCCGCTCCTCCGGCAAGGCGTCGCCCGCGCGTTCGGGCCATTCGAGCAGCACGGCCGCGCCTTCCACGGCCTCGTCCCAGCCGAGGCCCGCGAGTTCGTCCGGCGAGCCGATCCGGTAGAGATCGGCATGCACCACATGCAGCCGCGGCGTGTCGTAGGTCTGGATCAGCGTGAAGGTCGGGCTCGGCACTTCGAGCGTCGGGTCCTTGGCGAGCGTGCGGATGAGCGCCCGGGCGAAGGCGGTCTTGCCCGCCCCGAGATCGCCCGTCAGCGTCACGAGATCGCCCGGCGCGAGGGCGGTCGCGAGTTCCGCGGCGCGGGCCTCGGTCTCGGCGAGATCGGCGACGTCGTAGATGCGGACGCCTTGGGGGGACTCTGACAACGCGTTACTCCGCCGCGACCCGCGGACGCAGGCCGTCGGCGGGGAAGATGCAGGTCACCGTGGTGCCCGCATCGGGAGCCGACTGCACGGAGACGCGGCCGCCATGCAGTTCGACGAAGGATCGCACGATCGACAGGCCGAGCCCGAGGCCGCGGTGCCGCGTGCCGGCCGAACGGGTCTCGAACCGCTCGAACACGCGGTCGATGAGTTCCGGGGCGATGCCCTTGCCCTGATCGGAGACGCGCAGCACGAGCGCATCCTCCGTCCGCTCCGCCGAAACGCGGATGGTCTGGCCGGGTTTCGAAAAGCCCGCCGCATTCGACATCAGATTGAACAGGATCTGCCGCAGCCGCTTCGGATCGGCGCGGAACGTGCCGATGTCGCCCGAAGTCTCCACCGCCAGCGTCAGATTCTGCTCGGAGAGCCGGTCCTGCAGCCCCTGCGCCGCCGCGGCGATGACCCGCTCGATCTCCACGTCCTCGAGGTCGAGCGCGATGTCGCCGGTGTCGATCGAGGCGAGGTCCAGAATGTCGTCGATGATCGCCAGCAGCGCGTTCGAGGAGCGCATGATGTGGCCCGCATATTCCGCCTGCTTGGCGTTGAGCGGGCCGATCACCTCGTCGGCGATCATCTGCGTGAAGCCGATCACGTTCGTGAGCGGCGAGCGCATCTGATAGGAGACGTGGTGCACGAAATTGTCGCGCAGCGCGCCCGCCTGTTCCAGCGCGTCGTTGCGCTCCTTGAGCGCCCGCTCCACGTTCACCCCCGCCGTCGCGTCGACGAAGGTCAGCAGGGTGGAGCCGTCCGGCAGCGGCGCGCCGGTGCAGTCGATCACGCTGCCGTCATAGCGCTCCATGCGCAGCGACAAGCCCTCGCGCGCCTCTCCGAGTCCCGTGACCATGCCGCGGATGGCGGACCATGCGCCTTCGTCGGCGAACAGCGCGTTCGCCCGCAGGATGAAGGCGTCGATATGCGGCCGCTCGCCCAATTGCGCGGCGTCGAGCGTCCAGAGCTTCGCGAAGGCCGGGTTGTGGAGCGCGAGCCGCCCGTCCGTCCCGAACACGGCCACGCCTTCGCTGAGCGTCTCGAGCGTCTCGCTCTGCACCCGCATCGCGGATTTGAAGCGCGTTTCGAGATGCAGTCTTTCGGTCAGATCGTCGAAGAGATAGGTCACGCCCCCGCGCGGGTCGGGATTGATCACCACGCGCAGCGTCCGGCCGTCTCTTGCGTGTCGATCGCACGATAGGCCTCGAGGAGATGCGTCTTCCAGGCGCGGTAGTCGGCCTGTTCCGGCAGGCGGCGCTCGGCCCGGAGCCGGTCGAGGATCTCCGGATCGGTCGGCCCCGCATCGATGAAGGCCTGATCGAGCTGGAACAGCGAGCGATAGGCCGCATTGCAGAACACGAGCCGCTGCGCGTCGTCGAACATGGCGACGGCCGTCGGCAATTGGTCGAGCGTGCGGAGCTGGCTTTCCATCTGCCGCTGGAGATCGCTGCGCACCGCGTCGAGTTCCGAAACGTCGACCGCATAGCCCGCGCTGCCGTGCGTGCAGGCCTTCTCGGCCGCATCCACCATGCGCCGCTCGCCCGCGAAGATCGCGGGCGTCCGCGCTTTCCACGCGCCCGTCAGCGCCCGCCGCCTGAAGGCTTCCTGCCGCACGCCGCTGTCGAGGAATTCCGCCATGCGCGCCACCGCATCCGCGCCGTCCTTCGCTTCCACCGCCGCCGCATAGGCGAGATTGGCGAAGTCCAGACGGCCGTCCGCATCGCGCTGCCAGATCGGATGGGGCAGGGCGTCGAGCGTCTCGCGCATCGCGTCGCGTTCGCGCGTCGCGGTCGCGATCTCGTCGCGCAGCCGGAACGCTTCGAGCCGTTCGCCCGTGATCTCGCGGATGCGCAGCACGGCCCGCCCGAGCACGGGGCGGCCGTCGCCTTCGAGAACCTTGCCGTTCATGGGCCGCAGCGTCATGCGGAACGCGGTGCCGTCGGCGCGCAGGGCCGCCGCCGCCCGTTCGAGCGCTTCGGCGTCTTCGGCGGGCAGCCAGCTCGCGAAGCGCATGGCGGCGGCGATCTCGCAGCCGAGCAGCGTCGCGTCCCCCGTCACCTCCGTATGGCCCGAAGGGCCGCCCCAGGCGATCACCACGAAGGGATCGGTGCGCAGGAGAAAGTGCGCCCTGTCGAGCCTGTCGCGCAGTTCCGCGACCTGTCCCGCCAGCGCTTCCTCCTCCTTCGCCGCGGAGCGGCGCAGGCGCAGATACAGGAACGAGCTGGTCGCGGCGGCGAGCGTCAGGCCGACGCCGACCGACAGCGCCGCGATGTCCACGGGAACGGCCGCGAGCAGGTCCGCGGCCTGCGCGCCCGCGGCGACGAAGAGCGGCGGCAAGGCGACGGACGCGAACAAGGCCGCGCGGCGCGGCAGACCCGCTCCGGAGCCTCGCCTCTCACGACCTCGGTCGCGTGCCTGCGCCATGCCTCGTCGATCTCCCCGCGGGCCGAATCACCCGCACTCTACCGTCCCGAGGACTCAGCCCGGAAGAGGGTTAAGGTCGCGTTGAAGCCGGGGTTTCGAGCGGGGGGGCGAAACGGATACGGCCGGGGCGAGCCCCGGCCGTTTCGGTCTTCGTCTCGTCCGGGGCGTTGCGCCCCGGCGGGATCAGTAGCGGTAGGTTTCCGGCTTGAACGGGCCCTGCGCGGGGACGTTCAGATATTCGGACTGCTTGTCGCTGAGCTTGGTCAGCTTCACGCCGATCTTGTCGAGATGCAGCGCCGCGACCTTCTCGTCGAGATGCTTGGGCAGCGTGTAGACCTTGCGCTCGTAATGGCCCTGCTTCGTCCACAGCTCGATCTGCGCGA
>CAYNUN010000080.1:0-7747 GCA_964400345.1 uncultured Methylobacteriaceae bacterium | reverse complement strand
CGCTTCCGGCGAACGGGCCCTGATCGCCGAGGTCGGGCCGGACCGCACGCGCGAATTGCGCGTCCTCGTCACCCTGCCGAAGGGCCCGCTCGAACCCTCCGTGCCGCTCGCCTTCCGCCTCGTGGACATCGCCCCGGGCGCGCAGGCGAGCGTCGACGATTTCTTCAAGTCACCCGGGAGCGCACCATGAGCGCCGTCGAAGAAGAAGCCCCCCGCACCGCCCGCCCGCTGACGGGCCGGCACGTCTTCATCATGCTCTGCGCCTTTTTCGGCGTGGTGATCGCCGTGAACATGGTCATGCTCCGCGTCGCCACGAACACCTTCACGGGGCTCGAGACGGACAGCGCCTATCGCGCGGGGCTCGCCTTCAACAAGGAGCTCGCCGCCGCCCGCGCGCAGGACGAGCGCGGCTGGACGGTCGAGGCCCGTCTCGCCCGCACCGCGCAGGGCGTCGCCGTCACCGTCGCCGTCGAGGACGCGGCCCGCCGCGGCGTCGCGGGCCTCGACGGCACGCTCGTCCTCGCCCGTCCGACCGACCGCCGCGGCGACCGTCCCGCCGCGCTGCGGCGAGAGGCCGACGGCCGCTACACCGCCCTGCTCGGCGATCTCGATCCCGGCCAATGGGATCTCGTCCTCCGCTTCGAGCGGAACGGCGAGCGCGTGTTCCTCTCGAAGTCCCGCGTCGTCCTCAACTGAAGTCCGGAAAGGGCCTCCCGTGTCTCCCGCCGTCGACCTCTCCGCCTTCGTCGAAACCGCCCCGTCCGGCGAGCATCGGCTCGATCTCGCGGTCGAGGGCATCACCTGCGCCGCCTGCATCGGCGACATCGAGCGGGGCCTCGCGCCACTGCCGGGCTTGGGTTCCGCGCGGGTCAACTACACCCATCGCCGCCTCGCGTTGACATGGACAAGCGAGGGCTTCGATCCGCTCTCGGCGGTCGAGCGCCTCGCCGCACTCGGCTACCGCGCCCATCCCTTCCGGCCGTCCCGGCAGGAGGAGATCGAGGCGGCGGAGACGCGCTTCCTGCTGCGCTGCCTCGCGGTGGCGGGCTTCTCCGCCATGAACATCATGCTGCTCTCGGTCTCGGTCTGGTCCGGCAACGTCACCGACATCACCGACGAGACGCGCGACCTCTTCCACTGGCTCTCCGCGATCATCGCGCTGCCCGCGGTGGCCTATGCGGGCCGTCCCTTCTTCATCAACGCCGCCCGGGCGCTCCGGAACCGCTCGATGACCATGGACGTGCCGATCTCGCTCGGCGTCTGCCTCGCGGTCGGCCTGTCGCTCTACGAGACGATCCATTCCGCGCATCACGCCTATTTCGACTCCGCCGTGATGCTTCTCTTCTTCCTCCTGCTCGGCCGCGTGCTCGATCAGGCGATGCGGCGCAGGACGCGGGCCGTCGCCGACAATCTCATGGCCCTGCGCGGCGAGACCGCCGTCGTCGTCGACGAGGCGGGCGCGCGCGAAGTCCCCGTCCGCGCCGTCCGCCCGGGCGACTCGGTGCTCGTGCGCCCGGGCGATCGGGTCGCGGTCGACGGCGTCGTGATCGAGGGCCGTTCCGAAGTCGATGCGAGCCTCGTCACCGGCGAGACCGCCCGCGAAGCGATCGGCCCCGGCATGGAGGTCCATGCCGGAACGCTCAACGTCTCCGGCGCGCTCACCGTGCGCGCTACCGCACCGGCCGACGCCTCGCTGATCGCCGAGGTGAACCGCCTCGTCGCCGACGCGTCGGAAGCCCGCTCGCGTTATCTCCGCCTCGCCGACCGCGCCGCGCGGATCTATTCGCCCGTCGTCCACGTCACGGCGCTCGTCACCTGCATCGGCTGGCTGCTCGCGGGCGCCGGCCTGCATCAGGCGCTCGTGATCGCCATCGCGGTGCTCATCATCACCTGTCCCTGCGCGCTGGCGCTGGCGGTGCCCGCCACGCAGGTCGTCGCGGCGGGGTCGCTGTTCAAGGCGGGCGTGCTGCTGCAGTCGCCCGACGCGGTCGAGCGCATCGCGGCCTGCGACACGGTCGTCTTCGACAAGACGGGTACGCTCACTCTGCCCGAACCGCGCATCGCCGATCGCGGCCGTCACGACCCCGCTTTGCTCGCCATGGCCTCCCGCCTCGCGCTGTCGAGCCGCCATCCGCTCGCGGTCGCGCTGGCCGCCGAGGCCCGCGGCCTCGCGCCCTTCCCGGGCGCGCAGGAGCGGGCGGGGGAGGGCGTCGCGGTCACGGCGGACGGCGTCGAGATGCGGCTCGGAAGCCCCTCCTTCTGCGGTCTCGAGGACGAGGCCGCCCGCATCCTCGCCGCGGATCCCGAGGCCACCGCCATCGCCTTCCGCCGCGGCGACCGCGGCGAGGTCTTCGCGCTCCGCCAGGCGCTTCGGCCCGACGCGAAGGAGGTCGCCGATGCCTTCCGCGCCCGCGGCTATGCCTTGATGATCCTCTCCGGCGACCGCGAAGGCCCCGTCGCCGCCGCGGCCGAGGCGCTCGGGATCGACGCTTGGCGTTCCGCCTGCCGCCCCGCCGACAAGATCGCGCTTCTCGACGCCATGAAGGCCGAAGGCCGCAAGGTGCTGATGGTCGGGGACGGCCTCAACGACGCGCCCGCGCTCGCCGCCGCCCATGCCTCGATGTCGCCCGTCACCGCCGCCCATATCGCGCAGGCTTCGGCCGATGCGCTCTTTCTCGGCGAGAAGCTCGCTCCCGTCGCGGCGGGAGCGGCCATCGCACGCAAGGCGCTCGCGATCATGCGGCAGAATCTCGGGATCGCGGTGGTCTACAACATGATCGCGGTGCCGCTCGCCATGGCCGGGCACGTCACGCCGCTCATCGCCGCGGCCGCCATGTCGGGCTCCTCCGTCATCGTGACGTTGAACGCTCTTCGCGCGCGGCCGGATCGTTCACGCTCCCTCGCGCGTTCACGGACGGAAGCGGGCAGGGCGGTTCCTCCCGCGATCGAAGCGAGGGCGCCGGCATGACGGTCCTTCTGTATCTGGTGCCGATCGCCTTGGGCCTCGGCCTATTGGGGCTCGCGGCGTTTCTCTGGTCGCTGAAGAGCGGGCAATACGACGATCTCGACGGCGCGGCCGTCCGAATCCTCGACGACGGCGATCTCGAGCCGCGGCCGGAGAGCGCCGCGGAGCCGCCGCCCGCCCCGCGCCGCCGGTAACGTTGGGTTAACTACGTTGAGCGTCAATCCTTTGTCGTGTTTGACCCGCGATTTACCATAACGACATGACGCCTCAGGATACGCGTGCCGGTTCGGGACATGCGTTCCGAGCCCCTCCCCAAGGGGGGCCGGATCTGCATGCATCGCTGTGGCGTGCGCGGATCGAGGATTCGGAGCGCTCGCGGGCGGTCGCGGAGCTGCGCGGGGCGGAGATCGCCCGCCTCCAGATGCTGCATGAACTGCTGAAGCCCGTCTTCGCGGAATTGCCGCCCGACGCCGACCTGTTCGATCAGGGCCTTCTGCCGGGCGAGAAGCCGCGGCTTTACGTCGATATGGTCGCCTTCGTCGAGATGGGTCGCGACCGGCGGACCTTCCGCTTCATTCAGGACACGCGTCGCGGCCGCGCCGTGATCGGCGAAACGGACGGCGTCAATCTGATGGCGCTTCTGGTCACCGAATATCTGGCCCGCCGCCTCGTCGAACGCGACAAGATGCTGGCCGACGAAATGGCGCGGCTGGCCCCGAAGCCTCCCGCAGCGCCTCCTCGCCGTCCGGTCCCCGCGGCGGAACCCGCTCCTCAAAGGCAGGAACCGCCGCCGCGCGCTCCTCGCGCCGCCGCCGCCGCGGCCGTCGCCGCGCCGATCACCGATCAGGTCATCGCCTTCACGGGCGGTATGGTCGCGGGCGCCGGGGCCGTCTTCCTCTATGCCTGGTGGGCGTCCGGCCGGCTCGGTCCGGTCCTCCGGTCCTTCGGCGCCTGAAGCCTCACAGCGGGATGGGGCCGATCTCGCCGATCGAGCCGTCTTCCTTGAGGCCCCGCGTCAGTCCCGAAATCTCGATGCCCGTCTCGGTCATGTCGATCGAGAACAGATGATAGCCCGCGCGATGCGTCAGCGTCCCGCCGCAGGCGGAGGCGGAGGGCGCGCCGACCACGGGAATCCGCCGCCCGCCGGGTCCGTCGATATGGGTGGCCGAGATCGTGTGGTTGTGCCCGTGCAGGAGCAGTTCCGCGCCCGTCTCGCCGAGAATGTCTTCGAGCGCCGCCGCGTCGGTCAGCCCGCGGCCCGTCTTCGCCCCGCTGCGATGCGGCGGGTGATGGATCAGGATCACGCGGGCGAGGCCCTGCCCGCCGAGAAAGGAGAGCACGTTCTTGAGCTTGTTCCGCTGTTCCCGCCCCAGCGTGCCCGAGGCGAGGAACGGCGCGGTAGGAACGCCCGAAGAGAGCCCCACCAATGCGAGCGGCCCGGCGAGCCGCACATAGGGAAAGCCCTCGAAATGCCCGTTGCCCGAGGTCATCCAGGGCGACAGGAAGCGTTCGATGTCGAGCAGCGCCGTCTTCACATAGGCGTCGTGATTGCCGGGCACGAAGCTCGCCCGGTCCGGCGGCCCCAGTCGCTCCATGAACCGCCGCGCCTCGGGGAATTCCGCATGCAGCCCGATATTCACGAGATCGCCGGTGCAGGCGACATGGTCGGGCTTCTGCGCGAGCATGTCCTCGACGATGGCGTCGAGGATGGCCATGTCGTGCGTCCGGTTCCGCCCGCGCCGCCAATTGGCGTAGCCCGTCAGCCGTTTGCCTGCGAGATCGCGCAGGCGCGGTTGCGGAAGAGGGCCGAGATGCGGGTCTGACAGATGAGCGAGGCGGAACATGCGGCACGAGGTGTCGCCCGCGCGTCGCCTCCGCGTCAAGCGCTGCCGATGAAGATCCCCGCGAGGAACACGAGCGCCCCGCCCGCGACCACTTGGAACACCGCCTGAAGAAAGGGCGTGTCCATATAGCGCGCGCGGATCCAGGCGATGGCCCAAAGCTCGACGAAGACGATCAGCGCCGCGATCGACGTCGCGATCAGGAAGCCGTTCGGCCAGGAGTCCGGCACCAGATAGGGCAGGGTATGGCCCAGCCCGCCGATCGTCGTCATCAGCCCGCAGACGAGGCCGCGGATCCACGGCGCGCCGCGTCCGGTGATCTTGCCGTCGTCGGACAGCGCTTCGGTCAGCCCCATGCTGATCCCCGCGCCCACCGAAGCCGCGAGGCCGACGAGGAAGGTCTGCCAATTCGAATGCGTCGCGAAGGCCGCGGCGAAGATCGGGGCGAGGGTCGAGACCGAGCCGTCCATCAGCCCCGCAAGTCCGGGCTGGACATATTGCAGCACGAACAGGCGATGGCGCGTCGCCGCCTCTTCGTCGCGCGCCCCGGGCGTGAGATGCGCCTCCGCGAGTTCCGCCGCGCGCCGCTCATGCCCGCGTTCGGCGTCGGCGAGGCGGATCAGCAATTCGCGCACGGAGACGTCGAGCGTCCGTTCCGCCGCCCGGTCGTAGAAGCGCGCGGCCTGCATTTCCATGACTTCCGCCTCCCGCCGCATGTCGTCGACGGTGAGCGTCTTCTGCAGCCAGACGGGGCGGCGCTTCAGGAACCCCTTCACGTCGTCGCGGCGGATGGGCGGCAGATGCTCGCCGAACTTCGTCCGGTAGAGCGCATAAAGCCCGTCGCGATGCCCGCGCTCCTCTTCGGCCATGGAGTCGAACAGCTTGGCGGAATGGGGAAAGGCCTCGCGGAGCCGGTCCGCGAAGCTCTGATAGATGCGGGAATCCTCTTCCTCGGCGCCGATCGCCAGCGCAAGGACTTCACGGTCGTCGAGTTCGGCGAAACTGCGGAGCGCCATCGGGATTTCTCCTTAGTTTGGAATTATTCTAAACAATGGCGACGCTTCGGGCAAAGCCTTCTTCGGAAAAGCCGCCATGCGTTCCTGCCGGGGCCCGCACGCCGTGGACGCTGCCGTGCCGGCGTGTTAGACGCCGAAAGAGGGCGATGCGCCCGATCGAGGGAGACGGTCCTTCATGCTGCGGATGCCGCGACGACGAGACGGAACGGTCCGATAAGACCCCCGCCCGCGCCATCGCGCGTCCTTTCAGGATTTCCGGGGCCGCCCTGCGGCCGAGAGCATGCCGAAATGACCGATCTTCCCCTCGTGATCCGGCCCGAAGTGCCGGCCGACGCCGCCGCGATCGACAAGCTTCATGAACGCGCCTTCGGGCCGGGGCGCTTCGCCCGCACCGCCTATCGTCTGCGCGAAGGCACCGCGTCGGCGGCGGGGCTCTCCTTCACCGCGCTGGTCGGCACGCTGATCGTGGGTTCGATCCGGCTGTCTCCGCTGCTGGCGGGCGGTCGGCCCGCGCTGCTGCTCGGTCCGCTCACCGTGGATCCGGCCTTCATGAATCGCGGCATCGGCCTGCGGCTTCTCGAACGCTCGATCTCCGCCGCCCGCGAGCAGGGGCACAGGTTGATCTTCCTCGTCGGCGACGAGCCCTATTACGCCCGCGTCGGCTTCAAGCGGGTCGCGCCCGGCCGCTTCACGCTGCCCGGTCCGGTCGATCCCGCGCGTTTCCTGATGTGCGATCTTTCGGGCGGAACGGACGACTGGTCCGGCCCGCTCATCCCTGCGCCCGCGACCGCCTGAACCCGGCTTCGGCGAGCCAGGCCGCGAGCAGGCTCGCCATCAGCAACGCAAGCCCGGTCGCGCCGAGAAAGACCGACCAGACGCCGACGCCCCGCACCGAATACGAGTCGGTGTCCTTGAGCCCGATATGGTCGCTGCCCGAATAGCGCGCCGCATTGCGCAGCAGCAGGATCGACGGCAGCCGCGGGGCGTCGCTCTCCGTCCGCGAGACGCGCCGGACCGATCCGCCCGTCGCTTCGGCGACGGCGGTCAGCGTCTCGGTGGTGGAGACCACTTCGCGGAACTCCCGCGGATTGGCGGGGCCCACGCCCGCGAAGGCGATGAGGTCGCCCTCGCGCACCCGGTGCAGGCCGATCTCCTCCGCCTCGATCTCGCCGCGCAGGATGCCCGGGCTGTCCGGCGTCAGCGGAACCGTGCGCTCCTTGCCCGAGGGCGCGATCACCGTCGCGACGCGCGGCCCGTCCGTCATGGTCTGCCGCTCGATCGTGAGGCGGCCGCCCGTCGCGCGGGCGCGCAGGGCCTCCTCGTCGAGATCGGGCTCCTTCATCAGCCAATGGCCCGTGCGGCGCAGCAGGTCGAGATGCGGTCCGCCGCCGCGATACTCCCGCGCCCACAGCCATGCCTGATCGGACAGCAGCAGCGCGACGCGGCCCTTGCCCTCGCGCGACAGCACCAGCATCGGCCGATCCTCCGGCCCCGAAAGCACCGGGGTTCCCGTCTTCACCACCGCGGAGATCTGCCGCATCCATTCGCCCCAGGCGGGCGGATCGACGTCCCCGCCCGGCAGGCCCCTCGTCACGGGATGCTTGCGTCCCGCATCCGTCACCGTGGTGCGGAACGGCCGCTCGATCACCTGTCCGTCCGGCTCCGCGGGCATCACGGCCGCGAGCGGGGTTCCCGCGAGGCCCGTGCGGTTGCGGAATTCCGGCCCCGCCGCGACCAGCACCGCGCCGCCGTCGCGCACATAGCGCACGATATTGGTGAAATAGACCGCGGGCAGGATCGACTGGTTCGAATAGCGGTCGAAGATGATCAGGTCGAATTCCCGGATCTTCGTCTCGAACAGTTCCCGCGTCGGGAAGGCGATCAGCGACAATTCGTTGATCGGCGTGCCGTCCTGCTTCTCCGGC
>CAYNUN010000079.1:0-7796 GCA_964400345.1 uncultured Methylobacteriaceae bacterium | reverse complement strand
CGGCGGACTTCTGATCGGCTGGCTTTATGCCAGGAGCCTCTCCCGCGACGAAACGCTCTGGAACGGCCGCGCGCGCCCCGGCGACGTCGCGCTCGACGACCTGCTCGTCTATTCCGCGCTCGGCATCGTGCTGGGCGGACGGATCGGCTTCGTGCTGTTCTACAACCTGCCCTATTATCTCGAAAATCCGACCGAAATGCTGAAGGTCTGGCAGGGCGGCATGTCCTTCCACGGCGGGCTGATCGGCTGCCTCCTCGGCCTGCTCTGGACGGCGCGCGCGCACAAGCTCCCGATCCTCTCGCTCACGGACATCGCCGCGGCGGTCGCGCCGATCGGGCTCTTCCTCGGCCGGACGGCGAATTTCATCAACGGCGAACTCTGGGGCCGGGTGACGGACGTGCCTTGGGCGGTCGCCTTTCCGGGCGGGGGCTTCCTGCCGCGCCATCCGAGCCAGCTCTATGAGGCGGCGACCGAGGGGCTCCTGCTCGGCCTGATCCTGCTCGTGCTGATCCGGGCGGGCGGGTTGAAGCGGCCGGGCGAGGTGACGGGCGCCTTCGGCATCGGCTACGGAACGGCACGCATCGTCTGCGAATTCTTCCGGGAGCCGGACCCGCAGATCGGGTTCCTGTTCGGCGGTGCGACCATGGGCATGCTGCTCTCCTTGCCGTTGATCGCGGTCGGCGCGGTGCTCGTGATGCGGGCGCGGCGGGCGGAACCGGTCGGCGCATGACGACCCCGCTCGGCGCGGAGATCGCCCGCGTGATCGCCCTCGAAGGGCCGATCAGCGTCGAGCGCTTCATGGGCCTGTGCCTCGGCGACCCCCGCCACGGCTATTACATGACGCGCGATCCGTTCGGCGCGGCGGGGGATTTCGTGACCGCGCCGGAAATCTCGCAGATGTTCGGCGAGATCCTGGGCCTGTGGTGCGCCGATCTCTGGATGCGCAGGGGCTCGCCCTCCCCCGTCCTCTTCGTGGAACTGGGACCGGGACGGGGCACGCTGGCGGCGGACGCGCTCCGTGCGATGCGGATCGTGCCCGGCCTCCATGACGCGCTGCGGGTGCATCTCGTCGAGACCAGCCCGGTGCTGCGCGAGGCGCAGCGGCGGAGGCTCGCGGAGACGGGCCTTGCCGTGACGTGGCATTCCGACATCGCGGCACTGCCCGAAGGCCCCGCGCTGATCCTCGCCAACGAATTCTTCGACGCGCTGCCCGTCCGCCAATATGTCCGCTCGCCGCAGGGCTGGTGCGAACGGCTCGTCGGGCTCGACGAGAACGGCGCGCTCGCATGGGGGCTTGCGCGCGAAGCCGATCCGCGGCTCGCCGGCGCGGCGGGGCCGGAAGGCGCGGTGCTGGAAATCGGGGCGATCGCGGGGCGGATCATGACCGATCTCGCGAGGCGCATCGCGGAGCAGGGCGGCGCGCTGCTCGCGATCGATTACGGCCATGTGCGCTCCGGCCTCGGCGATACGCTTCAGGCGATGAAGAAGCACGCCTTCGTCGACCCGCTCGAGGAGCCGGGCGAGGCGGACCTGACGGTGCATGTCGATTTCGAAGCCTTGGCGCGCGCGGCGGCGCGGGCGGGCGCGGCCGTGCACGGACCCGTGACGCAGGGCGCGTTGCTGCACGTGCTGGGCCTCGATGCGCGCAGCGCGAGCCTGTCGCGCGCGCGCCCCGACAAGGCGGCGGAACTCGCCGCGGCCGCGCGGCGGCTCGCCGGCGCCGACGAAGGCGAGATGGGCGACCTGTTCAAGGCGCTCGCCGTGACGCAGACGGGCTTCGGCGCGCCGCCGGGTTTCGCCGTTCTTCCCCCGCTTTCATCGGAGCGCGACGCATGACGACCCTTTCGCCGGTCACCCTTCCGGCGCTTGCTTTGCCGGGGATCCGGCACGCCTTCTTCACGCGCGAGGGCGGCGTCTCGCAGGGCATCCATGCGGGTCTGAACGGCGGTCTCGGCTCGCACGACGCGCCCGAGGCCGTGCGCGAGAACCGCGGCCGCATGGCCGCGCATCTCGGCCTGCGGCCGGAGGCGCTGCTGAGCCTCTACCAGATCCATTCGCCGGACGTGATCGCCGTCTCCGCGCCCTGGCCGGGCGAGCGGCCGAAGGCCGACGGCATGGCGACGGCGACACCGGGGATCGGGCTCGCCATCGCCACGGCGGATTGCGGCCCGGTGCTCTTCGCCGACGCGGCGGCCCGGGTGATCGGCGCATGTCACGCGGGATGGAAGGGCGCGTTCACGGGCGTGCTCGAGAATACGCTCGCCGCCATGGAGCGGCTCGGCGCGGCGCGCTCGCGCATCGTCGCCGTGCTGGGGCCGACGATCTCGCGCGACGCCTATGAGGTCGGCCCGGAATTCGTCGCCCGGTTCGAAGCCCGGGACGCGGAGCTTCTGCGCTTCTTCTCGCCCTCGGGCCGCGACGGGCATGCGATGTTCGACCTGCCCGCCTTCATCGGCGCGGAACTGGCGCGCTCCGGCGTGGGGCGCTTCGTCGATGCGGGGCTGTGCACCTATGCCGACGAAACGCGCTTCTTCAGCTATCGCCGGACGACGCACCGGAAGGAGCCGGATTACGGACGGCTGATCTCCGCGATCACGCTGGCGGACTGAGCGGGCGGCTCACTCCACCACGTCGGGCGTGCGCCAGCCGAGATGCTGGCCGCCGTCCACCGCGATCATCTGGCCCGTCACGCTGCGCGCACCCGCAAGAAAGAGCACCGCATCGGCGATCTCCTGCGGCGAGCCCCCATGGCCGAGCGGCACGGCGGTCGCCTCCTGCGCGAAGCCCGCCTCCCCGTCATGAATATTGGCGAGGGTCGGCCCCGGGCCGACGCCGTTGACGCGGATGCGCGGCGCGAGCGCCTGAGCGAGCGTCCGCGTGGCGGTCCACAGCGCGGATTTGGTGAGCGTGTAGGAGAAATATTGCGGCGTGAGCTTCCAGACGCGCTGATCGATCACGTTCACGATCGAGGGATCGTCGCCGGCGGCCCGCGCCGCGAAATCCCGCGCCAAAAGCGCCGGGGCGCGAAGATTGACGGCGAAATGCCGATCCCACAGCGCGGGGTCGAGAGAGGCGATCCGATCGTCCTCGAACAAAGAGGCATTGTTGACGAGAAGCCCGAGCGGCCCGACGGCCGCTTCGGCCTCGCCAACGAGACGGCTCACGGCATCCGCATCGGCGAGATCGCAGACAAGGACCGCGGCGCGGCCGCCCGAAGCGACGATGTCCGCGGCCAAGGCGTCGCCGGCGCTGCGGGAGCGGTTGCAATGGATCGCGACGGGTCGTCCCGCAGCGGCGAGAGCGCGGACGATCGCCGCGCCGATCCTCACCGCTCCGCCCGTGACGAGCGCGGCCGCTTCGGCTTGCTGCATGCCCGAGAGCCTCCTTTTCGCCATGAAGCGGGGCCTATGCCGCGCATTCGCCGTAAGCATTTAGCTCGGACGGCGCGGAATGCCGGTGGTTAAGACGTTTTTGACTCTAATCGGAAGCTTCGCTTTCACCATGCTGGGCCCGTGCGTAACTCTCCTCCCAGACGCCGTCCCCCCGACGGCGCGCCATGTCCGGGTGAGTTCGATGATGACGTCCCGCCATATCGTTTTCTTCGCCGCCGCCTTCACTTGCGCCGCATCGGCCGCTTCGGCTCATGACCCCTGGGCGACCGGGCAGAACTCCGGTTCGCCGAATTGGCGGGGCTTCCACGTGGGCGCGCAGGTCGGCGCGGGCTTGGGCAAGGCCGGGCTGCAGCGGACTTCGGGCGCCACCGCGGGCATCGCGGCGGGATACAACTGGCAGTCCGAACGCTTCGTCGCGGGCTTCGAGGCGGACTTCATGAATGCCGACATCGCCGCGAAATCGGCGACCGACGTGTATCGCCAGCAATGGACCGCGACCCTGCGGGCGCGTGCCGGCGTGACCGTCGGCAATCTGCTGCCCTACATCACCGGCGGTCCGGCCATGGTCGCCACGGAGTATCGCGGGAACGGCAGCAAGGACGCCTGGGCGACGGGTTGGGTCGCGGGCGGGGGCACCGAATTCTACGTCTCGCGGAATTTCTCGCTGAAAGGCGAATTCCTGCATCAGAAACTGTCTAAAGAAGTCTATCCTGGCAGCCTCGGCATCATCGCCATCGACTCGACAAGCAACGTCGTTCGCGGCGGAGCCAATTACAGATTTTGATATTATAACTTTGTTAAGCTTGTTCGAAACGTAATCGATCCGTTTCGATCATCTCGAAACGGATCCGATTTTTTCACAATCTCGCCACCTTCCGCTGCGATCACACCCTCAAGCCGCAGCCGGCTCTTTCGACCATTCAACGACGAGCGGATCGGGAACCATCGACCGCCATCGACAACCTGGAGACGACATATGAAACTGATCCTGACCGCGACCGTCGCCGCTTTCGCGCTGACCGTGGGCGCCGCCTCCGCGGCCGACCTGCCGAACCGCCGCGCGGCCCCCGCGGCCCCGATCAAGACCGTCGCCCCGACCTACAAGTGGACGGGCGCTTATGTCGGCGTGAACGCCGGCTACACCACCGGCAATTTCTCGAAGGCCCGCGGTTCCGAGTTCAAAGACCCGACCGGCGCGAGCGTGGGCGGCCAGATCGGCTACAACCAGCAGTATTCGAACAACATCGTCGTCGGCGTCGAGGGCGACGTGAACTGGTCGGACGCGAAGGGCAAGGCCTCGTCGTCGGGCACCGCCGGCACCAAGGCCGAGATCGACTACACCACGACGGCGCGCGTCCGCGCGGGCTACGCCTTCGACCGCGTGATGCCCTATGTGACGGCGGGCTATGCCGGCGCGCAGCAGAAGGTCTCGGGCTCGGGCTCGTCCTTCCGCAACGGCTATGCGCTGGGCGGCGGCGTCGAGGCGGGCGTGACGAACAACGTCACGGCCAAGGTCGAGGCGCTCTACATGGATCTCGGCGACAAGAATACGTCGGGCGGCAAGCTCGGCACCGACCTCATGGTCGTGCGCGGCGGCCTCAACTACAAGTTCTAACCTCCGGACGAGACCCGGAAGTGAAGAGGCCCGCCGGGAGACCGGCGGGCCTTTTTTCGTCATTCGCAAAGCGTTCCTCATCCTCACCATGAGGTTTCCGGTGAGCGCCTCCGCGCCCTGATGGTGAGGAACTCGGCGGAGCCGGGCGTCCCGAACCATCGGGCGGCGATCGAGCCTCGCTCGACGGATGCTCAGACGGGCTTGGTCTTCTCCCATGCGGGCACGGCCGCGGCGAAGGCGGCGAGCCAAGCCGCCAGTTTCGGATGGCCCGCGCGCCACTGTCCTTCGAAACGCAGATCGAGATAGCCGAGCGCACAAGCGGTCGCGATCGAGCCGACGTCCGGCCGGGCGGGGTCGAAGGGAGGCGGGCTCGCCTCGAGCGCTGCGAGGCCGCGGCGAACCTTGTCGGCCTGATGCGCGACCCAATCCGCATTCCGGCCGCCTTCGGGGCGGAAGCGGTTCTCATAGACCTGCATCAGCGCCGCATCCATCACGCCGTCGGCCAAGGCCTGAAGGCGGAGGACGGGGAAACGCGCGGCTCCCGCAGGAGCGAGACGGTCGCCGCCCGCGAGATGGTCGAGATAGTCGAGGATGACGCGGGAGTCGAAGAGGGTCGAACCGTCTTCGAGCACGAGCGTCGGGATCTTGCCGAGCGGGTTCTGAAGGCGGAGCGGCTCGTTCGGATCGGTGGTGTCCGCCGCGACGACCTCGATCCGGTCGGAAAGGCCGAGAACCGACGCCGCGATCTTCACTTTGCGACCGAAGGGCGAAAACGGAGAGGAGCGCAGAATCATGTCGTCGTCCGAACCGATGAGGATGCGCGACGATACTCCCCCGTCCCGCACGCGCAAGTCCGCCCGGCCGGCCGCGTCCGGCGCCGTTCGTTCGCCTCCCCGCCCGTGTGCGGATGCGCTCAGCCTTCCGCGAGGATGACGATGTTGACCGCCTTCGGTCCCTTGCCCTTCTTGTCCGGCTCGATCTCGAATTCGACCTTCTGGCCCTGATCGAGGGAGTCCAGTCCGGCGCGGGTGACCGCGGTGACATGGACGAAGATGTCGCGCCCGCCGTCGTCGGGATTGATGAATCCGTAGCCTTTGTCGGTATTGAAGAATTTGACGGTACCCTGCTGGGCCATGCTCTCAGCTCCCCGGGACCTCGCGGTCCCCATCGATCCGCACGCTCCGACAGCGGAAAACGCGTTCCGCAACCGGCTCACGAAGTTACGACGGCAGCATGCCCCAACGTCAACTAGGCCGCAATATACGCCTTCCTCCGTCTTCCGGCCGTTCAACTGTCGGTCAAGTCGTGCGGGAAGGCAAGAGAGAGGAGGAGAGACCAAGTGCAGCAGGAAATAAACGTGGTCATTCCCCGGTTAAATCATTTGAAATCCAGTCGGCGTCGGAGGTTTGTCGCAGCAGCTTGCAAAACTGGGGCAATATCCGGCGCATTTCGTCGGCGAGCGTCCATGGCGGATTGACGACGATCATCCCCGTTCCGGCCAAGGGGCCGCCTTCCGTCTCGCGCCGCACGGCGAGTTCGATGCGCAGCATCTTCGGAATCCCCGTGTCCTGCAGCGCGCGCAGGAAGCGGCGCGTATCGACGGGATTCTTGAGCGGATACCAGAGGGCATAGACGCCCGTGGGCCATTTGCGATGGGCCTTGGCGAGGGCGTCGACCATGCGGTCGAACTCGCCCTTCTCCTCGAAGGGCGGGTCGACGAGCACGAGGCCGCGACGTTCCTTCGGCGGAACATAGGCGTTGAGCGCCGTCCAGCCGTCGAGCGCGATGACCTTGGCGCGGACGTCGCGGCCCACCGCCTCTTCGAGGGCGATCACGTCCTTCGGATGCTTCTCGATGAAGATCAGGCGGTCCTGCGCGCGGCTGAGATGCTGCGCGATCAGCGGGGAACCGGGATAGGCGTCCGGCCCGTGAAGCGCGCGCACGGCCTCCAGCGTCTCGAGATAGGGCGCGAGGATCTCGCGGATCTCGGCGGGCCAGGCGACGTCGCGGATGCGGCCGATGCCGCCGTGCCACTCGCCCGTCCGGGCGGCCTCGTCGCCCGCCAGATCATAGAGGCCGATGCCGGAATGCGTGTCGATGACGCGGAAGGGTGCGTCCTTCTTTCCGAGATGGAAAAGGATGCGGGCGAGCACGACGTGCTTGACGACGTCCGCGAAATTGCCGGCGTGGAAGGCGTGTCTGTAATTCATGCCCCGTGAAGACGGGAAAGCGCGCGCCGCGTCAATCGCCCGCGACGCCGGGCACCTTGATCCTGGAGGCGCGGCAGCCGCGGCGGTCGACTTCGGGGCAGGCGCGGAACTCGCGCAGATCCTTGGTGAGACAGATGCGGACCTCCTGCAGGGTCTCGCTCCTGCAGGTGACGGACAGGGCTTCGAGACGCAGGCCCGGATTGGCCTCGATGAAGGCGCGTTCGACATCCCGCGGGCCCATGCCGAGCGTCGCGTCGCCCGCCGCGAGGCGGGCCGGCACCGCCACCTTGTCGCGGGCGGTCTTCACGGCGGTGAAATACTCGGTCGGGGCCTTGCCGGAGCAGGAGCCGTGGCGTCGCCATTGATGCGTAGCCAGATGCTCTTCGGGATAGATCGTCGCCGCGATCTCGAGCGCGGCGCGGGACGGCCCGCGCGTCGTGATCCCGCATTGCGTGGGATAGCCTTCCTCATATTGCGGCCAGAGACCGTGGACGACGAAGCCGAGGCGCTTGCCGGGCGCGCATTGCTCCTTCGGCCGGTCGTCGGCGTCGCGCAGGGCGCAGAAGCCCGGCGACCAGG
>CAYNUN010000078.1:0-7802 GCA_964400345.1 uncultured Methylobacteriaceae bacterium | reverse complement strand
GGCTGTCGTTGGTGGCTGGGCCCCCTCGGCCGTCAGGCCGGGTTGGGGGGTCTTCCAGGTCTTCGCTTCGCCGCCCCAAGGCGTGGATGCCCGCATGCGCGGGCATGACGATCGGGGGTGTCACCCGCTTGCGGTTTGCCGTTCGCCGCCTCTTTCCCAAGTCGTGGATGCCCGCATTCGCGGGCATGACGGTGGGGGGAGGGGGCGCCCGCTGTTCGCGGGCGCCTTGCTTCGCTCACTTCAGCTTCATGATCCGCTTCGCTTCGCCCGAGAGGATCGTTTCCCGGTTCGCGTCGCTCGTCTGCTGCTGCTTCACCTTCTCCACGCAATCGAGATTGCCCATGTCGAAGGGGTAGTCGCTGCCGAGCAGGACGTGGTCCGCGCCGAAGGTGTCGACCACGTAGCGCAGGGCCGGCTCGAAGTGGAGGATCGTGTCGAAATAGAAGCGGCGGATCGAATCCTCCGGCTTGGATTTCAAGCGCACCTTGCCCTCGGGACGCACGTCGAAGCCGTGGTTCATCCGGCCCGTCTGGAACGGCAGGAAGCCGCCGCCGTGCGAGAGGCAGATCTTCAGGTTCGGATGACGCTCGAGCACGCCGCCGAAGACGAGCGAGGACGCCGCCACCGTGGTTTCCAGCGGATTGCCGATCAGGTTCTTGAAATAGAAGTTCTTGAAGCGGTCGCCGCCCATGACCTTCTGCGGATGGATCAGGATGAAGGCGCCGAGTTCCTCGGCGACGGCCCAGAGCACGTCGAAGGACGGATCGTCGAGGTTCTTGCCCTCGATATGGGAACCGATCTGCGCGCCCTTGAGGCCCAGCGTCGTCATCGCGCGGCGCAGTTCGGCGGCGGCCGCGGCGGGATCCTGCATCGGGAGCGTGGCGATGGCGGTGAACTTGTCGGGATACCGGTTCACGAGCGCGGCGAGCTCGTCGTTCTGGACGGCGGCGAGGGCGGTCGTGACCTTCGCGTCGAGATCGTAGAGGAAGGTCTGCGGGCAGACGCTGAGCACCTGCATGTCGACCCCGCCTTCCTGCATGTGGCGGAAGCGGGTTTCGAGATCCCAGCCGCCGCGCGGGAAGGGACGCTGAACGATGTGGCCGACCTGAAGGACGCCGCCTTCGGCGTCGACTTCGCTGAGGGTGGGCCCGACCTCCGGAGCGACTTGGCGCATGCGCTCCATCATCCGCTCGGTGAGGATATGGGCGTGCACGTCGATCGTACGCATGGCGTTTCTTCCTTCTGAATCGTTGGGAGTTTACGAGCGGCTCGGTTGCGCCGAGCCGGAGAAGCGACGCCGGAGGACGCCGTAGACGGGCGCGGCGAGCGAAAGAATCACCGCGACGAGGAGGATCGCCGAAAGGGGCCGCTCGACGAAGATCGAGGGGCTGCCTTCCGACAGCATCAGCGCCTGGCGCAGCGACGTCTCCATCAAGGGAGCGAGCACCAGCGCCAGAACGAGGGGCGCGCGCGGCAGGTCGAGCTTCAGCATCGCATAGCCCAGCACGCCGAAGCCGATCGCCAGACCGACATTGAACAGGCTGAGGCTCGTCGCATAGGCGCCGACCAGCGAGAAGACGAGAATGCCGGGCGCGAGATAGGCATAGGGGATGCGCAGCAGCGCCGCGAAGAGGGGCGCGAGCGGCAGGTTCATGATCAGCAGGATCACGTTGCCGATGAACATGCTGGCGATCAGGCCCCAGACGAGATCGGCCTGCTGCGTCATCAGCATCGGCCCGGGGCGGATGCCCTGCAGGACGAGCGCGGCGAGGAGGACGGCGGTCGAGGCCGAGCCGGGGATGCCCAGCGCGAGCATCGGCACAAGCGCGCCGTGGGCGGCGGAATTGTTGGCGGATTCCGCCGCGGCGACGCCGTCGAGCGCGCCTTCGCCGAAGCGTTCCGGGTGCCGGCTGAACTTCTTCTCCGCGACATAGGCCATCAGAGACGCCACGGTCGGCCCCGCGCCGGGCATGACCCCGACGAAGAAGCCGATGAGGCCGCCGCGGACGATGGCCATGCGCGATTCGGCCCATTCGCTCGCGGTGAGCCACATGTCGCGCAGGCGCGTCTTCATCGGTTCGGCGTGGCGGGTGTTCTCGAGCGAAGCCAGCACTTCCGCGATGCCGAACAGGCCGATCGCGACGGGCAGGAAATCGATGCCGTCGAGCAGTTCCTGCGAGCCGAAGGTGAGACGGGGCCGCCCTTCGATGGGATCCATGCCGATCAGGGCGATCATCAGGCCGAGCGCGGCGGCGAGCAGCGCCTTGAGGACCGAGCCCGTGCCCATGCCCGCCGTGGCGGTGATGCCGAGCAGCGCGAGCAGGAAATATTCCGGCGCGGAGAATTTGAGCGCGAAGGCGGCGAGCGGCGGCGTGACGAAGACGAGCGCCGTGACCGCGCCGACGCCGGCGACGAAGGAGCCGATGGCGGAAATGCTCAAGGCCGCGCCGGCGCGGCCCTTTTTGGCGAGCTTGTTGCCGTCGAGCGCGGTCATCACGCTCGCGGCCTCGCCGGGGACGTTCACGAGGACGGAGGTCAGCGTGCCGCCGTACATGCCGCCGTACATGATGCCCGCGAGCATCATGATGGCGGTGGCGGGCGGCATGCCGAAGGTGACGGGCAGCAGCAGCGCCATGCCCGCGGAAGGGCCGATGCCGGGCAGCGCCCCGATGATCTGCCCGAGGCAGACGCCCACGAAGATGAAGAGGAGATTGGTCGGCGTGAGCGCCAGTGCGAACCCGCCCCACAGGGCCATCAGAATGTCGGCCATGCGTAACTCCCGCCCTCAGATCCCGAAGGACCCTTTCGGGAAGGCGATGCCGAGCCATTCCACGAAGACCAGATGAACGATCGCGACGGTGACGGCCGCGGCGGCGAGACTCGGCAGCAGAGGGCGGCGCTGCACGACGAAGAGCAGGATCGCCATCAGCGGCAGGATCGAGCCGACGAGGCCCACCCAGGGCATCAGGAACGGTACGGAGGCCAGCGCGACCACGGCCGTGCCGATCCGCGCGAGCGCGGAGATCTCGACCACGTCGGTGGAGCCCTCGCTTTGCCCGCGCAGAGCCGCGACGAGCAGAGCGAGGGCGAGGACGGCCGACGTCGCCGCGATCCAGAAGGGCGCGAAGCCCGAGCCCGGAGCGAAATCGCCCCAATAGGGAAGCTTCCGCCCCGCCGCGAGAGCCGCGGCGGAGACGGAGAGCATCGCGAGGGCGACGGCGACGTCGGAACGTTTCATCGCGGCAGGATCACTGCGGCGCCTTGGCGAGTCCGATCTCGGACAGCACGGCGTGATGCAGCTTGTGCAGTTCCGCGAGATGGGCGACCGCGCGCGAGGCCGGGACGACCTCGGAGCGCAGGAACATCTCGCGCACCATGGCCTTCCAGGCGTCGGTGGCGACGAGCTTCCGGATCGCGTCGTCCCAGAACTTCACGATGCCGGGATCCGCGCCGGGAGGGGCCGCGAGGCCCCAAGCCTGACCCCATACCACGTCGAAGCCCTGCTCCTTCGCGGTGGGGAGATCCTTGAACTCCGGCTCGGTGCGCCGGGTGTTCGACAGGATCGCGACGAGGCGTGCCTTGTTGCTCTGCGCGAGAGGAAGCGCTTCGCTCGGCGTCAGCACGATCATGTCGACATTGCCGCCGAGGAAGGCCGCCTGCGCGGCGCCGCCGCCGTCGAAGGGCACGTAGTTGAACTTCACGCCGCCCGCCTTCTCGACGAGGGCGGTGACCATGTGGTCGGTCGAGCCCGCCTGCGCACCCGCGACCTTGACGCTGCGCTCGCGCTGCTTCGCGGCCGCCACCAGCTCCGCCATCGTCTTGGCCGGATGGTCCGGACGGACGGCGAGGATCAGGTCGCCCTGAATGAACATCGAGATCGGGACGATCTTGTCGTAGACGGTCGGCAGGCCCTGCGTGATCGGCGTCGTCAGGATCGGCTGCGCGATGCAGAGCACGGTGTTGTCGTCGCCGCGCTTGTTGAGCACGAAATTGGCCGCCGTCATCCAGCTGCCGCCGGTGCGGTTCTGCACGACGAGCGGATTGGCGATGATCTTCTCGTCGGCGAGAATCTTGGCGGCGCGCCGCATCAGCACGTCGGGCGTGCCGCCCGGGCTGGTGCCCGTCGTGATCTCGATCGGGCCGGTCGGAACCTTCGCGGCCTGAGCGAGGGCCGCCGCGGGAAGCGCCGCGGCCAGCGCGACACCGGCGCTCGCCAACAGCATCGAGCGACGGGTCGGGCCCGTCGGATTCTTCGGGTATTCCATCGTTTCCTCCACCTGCGACTTGTTTTTTGTCGTTATGACGTCTTAAGACGTATTATGAAGCTTGGTGTCGCGCCGGGATCGTGTCAAGCGCCCGTCCGGACGACCCCCGCCACGCTGTCGAGCATGCGACGATGAACGACGCCGGGATCGAACTGCCGCCTCTGCACGGGACGCCGAGCACGCCGCTCTGGCTTCAGGTGAAGCATGCGCTGCGCGACCTGATCACGTTCAGCCTGAAGCCGGGGGACCGCATCCCGTCCGAGGTCGAGATCGGGCAGGCCTACGGGCTGTCGCGGATCACGGTGCGGCAGGCGGTGTCCTCGCTGGCGGACGAGGGCCTGCTGCAGAAGCAGCAGGGTCGGGGCACTTTCGTGCTGGCGCAGCGCCTCGCGGAGCCGCTGACCGATCCGGAGCATTTCCTGCGGTCGGGCTTCGACGCCGTCGATCCGGAGCATGTCCGGCTCTACAGCGCGGAGACGGTGGAAGGCCCGGACTGGCTCGCCGCCAAGCTCGGGCAGCGCCCCGGCTCGGAGCCCGTCCACAAGATCCGCAAGCTGCTGCTGTTCGCGGGCGAGATCGCGGCCTTCCGGACGAGCTTCATTCCGGTGCGGGTCGCGCCCGGACTTCTCGATCTCGATCTGAACCGTCCGCTGCATGATCTCGTCGCCGAACAAGGGGGCGGGGAGGCTACCGAGGCGCTCGAATCGATCGAATTCATCGTCGCCGACGATTTCCGCGCGGAGATGTTGGGCGTGAAGGTCGGGCGGCCGCTGATCCTCGTGGAGCGGATCGTGTTCGGAGCGAGCGGGGACGGGCTCGAATGCTCGCGGGCCTATTTCCGCGCCGACCGTTTCCGGTTCCAGCACAGGCTCAGACGGGACCTGCCGGAGACGGTGATGCGGTCGGCGGAGTCGGACATGACGCAGCGGTACGCATCATGAAATCCGATAGGAGCAAGCAGGAAAGATAATTTCAGACGGGCCGACCCGGCGCTTAGCGTCGACGACAACCATCAAAAAGACTTCGGGAAGGAAACATGGACAGGATCGACATCGCCGTCATCGGTACGGGCTGGTGCGGCGGAATTCGGGCGGAAACGCTCGCCGTCAACCCGATGCTCAGGCTCCATATCGCGGAAATCAAGCCGGACCGCCTGAAGGAAGTGGCGGAGAAGACGGGCGCGGCCACCGCGACGCTCGACTACCGCGAGATCCTCGCCAATCCGGCGGTGCGCGCCTGCTACGTCTGCACGACGCCCGAAAGCACGCATTATCCGATCGCCAAGGCCTGCCTCGAAGCGGGCAAGAGCGTGCTGCTCGAAAAGCCGATCGCCATCTCGCTCGACGAGGCGGACGAACTCGCGGCGCTCGCGCGCCGCAAGGGGCTGAAATTCACGATCGGCTATTCGCAGCGCTTCAACGGCAAATACGCCTATGCGCGCAAGAAGATCCAGGACGGCACGCTGGGCGAACCGGTGAGCTGCCTCGTCTCGCGCCACATCACGCGCGGTCTCGGCGACAAGATCACGGGGCGCGGCCGGCTCTCGCCGGCGGCGATGGAGTGCACGCACGATCTCGACTTCCTGCTGTGGTGCCTCGAACCCGCCAAGCCCGTGCGCGTCTACAGCCAGGGCGTGCGGCGGGTGATGTATCCGAAGAACGGCGCCTTCGATCAGCAATGGATCACGGTGACGCTCGACAACGGCGTCGTGATCGTGGTCGGCGGCGGCTGGATCCTGCCCAAGGGCTATCCGAACTTCTCCTCGACCTGGATCGAGATCATCGGCTCGGAAGGCGCGCTGATCATCGACGATACCCATCGCGACATCTGGCTGAACACGGTGGAGGGCGGCTCGGTCTTCCCGCTGTCGACCATGCCGGGCGAGCAGGTGGAGCACACCTATGCGGGCGGCATGGGTCCGGAGACGATGTATTTCCTCGACTGCGTGCTGAACGACAAGCCGGTGCTCGTGAGCCCGGAAAGCGCGCGCAAGACGATGGAACTCTATCTCGCCGCCGACCTCTCGGCCGAAATCGACGAACCCGTCGACCTGCCCCTGTCCAACGCCCATGCGGCCCGCATCGCGGAGATGGTGAAGCAATGACCCGCGTCAAGGATCGCAAGGAACTCGGCATCGCCATCATCGGCGCGGGGCGCGTCGGGCTGTTCCGGGGCGGCACCGCCTCGCTCCATCCCTCGGTGGGCTGGATCGGCATCGCGGAGAAGAACCACAATCGCGGCGCCTTCGTCGCGGAGAAGATCGGCGCGGATTTCGTCACCGCCGACTATCGCGAACTGCTCGCGCGGCCGGAAGTGAACTGCGTGATCGTGGCGACCGACGAGCATCTGCATGTCGACCCGATCCTCGAAGCGCTGAAATACGGCCATCCGCTGCTGATCGAGAAGCCGCTCGCCACCACGCTCGCGGATTCGCAGCGGGTGATGGACGCGATCGAAAAGGCGGGGGTCGACGCCGTCGTCGGCTACACGCAGCGCTTCCGCCGCAAATGGATCAGCGGCAAGGAGAAGGTGGCGCAGGGCGCGCTCGGCGACGTGACGCTCGTCAGCTCGCGTGCCTTCATGAACAGGCTCGTCGCGATCGACAACTACAAGCGGACGGACGATCCCTCCACGATCTCGCCGATGGTGATCTCGGGTACGCACGCGCTCGACGTGACCATGTGGTATCTGGAGAAGAAGAAGCCCGTCGAATGCTATGCGCGTTCGATCGACAAGGTGTTGGGCCCGCTCTATCAGGGCATCGACGCCACGGCCGGCATGATCATGTTCGAAGACGGAACGATCCTGCATCTGAACATCTCATGGGCCCTGCCGACGAATTGGCCGGGCGCGGTCTACAGCCTCGAGATCGGCATCGTGGGCACCACGGGCGTGCTCACGATCGACGACACGCATCGCGACATGGTGATGGCCGTGGCTCAGGCCACGAACGAGGGCTATGCGCCCGACCAGTCGCGCCTCGTCGACTTCCTGGGCAGCTATCCGCCCGGCGACGTGGCCTTCGGCGAACTCCACGGCCCGATGGCCGAAGAGACCAATGCCTGGATCAGCCGTGTCTCGACCGGGATCAAGAATCATGCGGCGACCGCGGCGGAAGCCCATAATCGCCTCATGCTGACCAAGGCGCTCGACCTCTCCGCCAAGCGGGGAACGGCGATCAAGCTGCCGCTCGACGCCGAGGAGGAACGCCGACTGCTGGGTTGACGGGTTCATGCCTCAGACGAGCGAAAAAATGCTCGCGGGGTTCCAAGGGAGGAAGACCATGACGATGAATCGCAGACACTTTCTTGCGGCCGCCGCATCCGTGGCGGCGGCCCCCGCCTTCGCACAGTCGGGCGGATCGAACTGGCCGAACCGGCCGATCCGCCTGATCGTGCCCTTCGCGCCGGGCGGCGCGTCGGACTTCACGGCCAGGCTGATCCAGCCGGGACTTTCGGAATTCCTGAAGCAGAACGTCGTGGTCGAGAACCGCGGCGGCGCGGCTGGCAATCTCGGCATGGACGCGGCGGCGCGCGC
>CAYNUN010000077.1:0-7823 GCA_964400345.1 uncultured Methylobacteriaceae bacterium | reverse complement strand
GCATCGCCCGCAACGACGTCGAGCCGGTCGGGATAACGCGCCGCGATCTCCGCCAGCGCCGCGAGGCAGCGCTCGTCCCGTTCGACCGCCACCACCCGCGCCGCGCCGGCGGCGAGCAGCGCCCGCGTGAGGCCGCCGGGACCCGGGCCGACTTCGATCACCGTCACGCCGACGAGCGGCCCCGAGGTCCGCGCGATTCGGGAGGTCAGATTGAGGTCGAGGAGGAAGTTCTGGCCCAACGACTTCTTCGCCGCGAGGCCGTGCGCCGCGATCACCTCGCGCAGCGGCGGAAGATCGTCGATCGCGCTCACTGCCGCGCTTCTCCACGGCCCGCCAACATGATCGCTTCGATCAGGCTGTCGGGGCGCGCGACGCCCTTGCCCGCGATGTCGAAGGCCGTCCCGTGATCGGGAGAGGTCCGGATGAAGGGCAGGCCCAGCGTCACGTTCACGCCTTCGTCGAAGGCGAGCGTCTTCACGGGGATCAAGGCTTGGTCATGATAGGGGCAGAGCGCGACGTCATAGGTCGCCCGCGCGCGCTCATGAAACATCGTGTCGGCGGGCAACGGCCCTCGAATGTCGAAGCCCTCGGCCCGCAGTCGCTCCACGCAGGGCCGCAGGACGTCCTCGTCTTCCCGGCCGATGGTGCCGCTTTCGCCTGCATGCGGATTGAGGCCCGCCAAGGCGAGGCGAAGCCCGCCGCTTCCGTAGCGCGACCGGTCGCGGGCGACGATGCGCACCGTCTCTTCGACAAGTTCCGCCGTCAGCAGTTCCGGCACCCGTGCAAGCGGAACATGGATCGTGATCGGCACAACCGCGAGCAGTCGCGACCAGATCATCATCACCGGCCGCACGGGTCTGCCCCAATGCCGTTCCGCGAGTTCGCCGAGAAATTCCGTATGGCCCGGATGGCGGAAACCCGCCGCGTACAGCACCGACTTCGCGATCGGATTGGTCACGACGGCCGAGGCCCGTCCCGCCGCGACATCCGCGACCGCGCGCTCGATCGCCTCGATCGTTCCGCTCGCCGTCCCGGGATCAGGCCGCCCCGGTTCCGGAGGAGCGCAGCGCGATTCGAGCGGCACCACCGGAAGCGCCCGGGGGAAGACCGCGGCGGCATCTTCCGGCGTGACGATTTCGATCGGAACATCCAGTCCGAGCCGAGCGGCGGTGCGCGCGAGAAGCTCCGGATCGGCGAGGGCGTAAAACCGGGGCAGGGAACGCCCCTCGAACGCCGCCCGCATGGCGCGCAACAGGATTTCCGGGCCGATGCCTGCAGGATCGCCCTGCGTGACGGCGACGGGGATCATTGCGGCGGAGCGGTCGCGGCGGTGTTGCCCAGATTCTGCGTAAATCGCGTCCCGCCGAGTGTCCGCAGCTCGAGCCGCAGCATCACGGTCTGCACGCGGTCCTGCGTGCCCTCCGCGGCGTTTCTGCTGCTGTTGGAATAGACGAGTTCCACCAGAGTGCATTCGTCTCTGTAGCCGGCGCCGAGCGCGGTGCCGACCAAGGCGGCGCGGCCCGTCTTGGCCGTGCTCCCGCTGACGCCAGCGATTTCCTGCTGGGCGAGATGCTTCGCCAGGTCGAGCGACATGCCGCCGAAGACATACCAATTGTCGTCGAGCCGAACCCGCGACGACGCCATCACGCCTTCACGGCGATGGAAATAGCCGAGATCGGGCTGCGCGTCGTACCGGCCGTAGACGACATTGGCCGAGACCCTGCCGAAGGTCGCGCTCGATTGGATTTCGAGACGCCTCAGCGCAAGCGATTCTTCGTCGAAGCGCCCGCGCGCCGCGAAGGAATAGTTGGACGACGGCACGAACTGAACACGGCCCACATAATCGGCGTGGCGCTTGTCGAGGCCCGTTTCCTGCCCGGTCCGCGCGATACCGCCGTTCGTGAAGGAGTTGTAGCCGGCGAGCTGGTGAGACTGGCCGACGAGCGCGTTGAGATAGGCGCCCTTGGCCATCGTATAGGTGTAGGAGGCGCCGACATTGGCGCGCGTCCCGCCTTCGATCCGGTCGAAGCCCGAGAACTTGTCGACGGCGAAGAGGTTCGTGTCGTCATAGACGAGGCTCTGCGCATCCTCGTTGGGCACACGGCTGATCCGCGTCTCGCCCGGGCGGACGATGATCTGCGCGATCGGCTCGAGCACATGCGCGCCGCTCGCCGAGGCCGCGACGAACGGGAAGCGATAGGTCATGCCGAGCGTCGCCATCGACCGCAGGAACGGGTCGCTGTCCGACGTCAGGAAGGCCGACTGATCGGCATTGATGGACGCGGCCGAGTCGAGATTCGTGTAGGTCAGATCGCCGCGCACCGAAGTGAAGGGGGTCCAAGACTGCCCGACGGGATCGATCCACGTGCGCCGCCACGCCAGTTCCGTCGTCGCGCGGCTGTAGGAGCCCGCGATGCCGCGCACATAGCACGACGCCACGTCGAAACGGCCCGGCAGGCAGGTGTCGCCGCGGCCGTCCTGATAGCGTCCGGGAACCGTCGCGCCGTTGCGGGTCGTCACGAGGCTGCGATAGTCGGCCACCGCGCGGGTGAGGCTGGTGACGTTCATCGTCAGACGCGTTTCGCCCTCCAAGGCCCACGGCGTTTCGAAACGACGATCATAGTCGACGACCGGGGCGACGATCGGCTGCCGATCCTGCGGATCGCGCGCCGTCAGTGTCTTGAAGTAGAAGCCGCGCGCGTCGAACAGGCTCGAATCGCCGCGTCCCGTCAGAAACAGGGTCGAGGTCGAGGCCTGCAGCGCGTTGGTATTGAAGGCCCTCAGGCTTTCGCTGCGGATCCGGTAATTGCGCAGGAACCATTTGTCCGAGACCAGCGTCGCGTCCCAGCCCCAACGCCATTTCTGGTTGATCAGGAACAAGCCCTTGGTCTCGAGCGAACCGCGGAAGTCGCGGTCGCCGGCACCGAGCGGGCCCGGGAGGAACGCGGCCTTGTCCTGCTGCGAGATCCCCGCGACGCGAACGTTGTACGAGCCCGTCGCCATCCGGTGACGCCATTCGAGCTGCCCGAGCAGCCCCTGCCGCGAGAGCAGCGTCGGCGTGATCGTGAGATCGTAATTCGGCGCGATCGCCCAGAAATAGGGCGCCGAAATGCCCGTTCCGAGCTGCGAATTCGCGATGTAGCGCGGCGGCAGAATACCGCTCTTGCGCTTCACCGTCGCGTCGGGCGCGGAAAGATAGGGCATCCAGAAGACAGGAAAGCCCGCGATGTCGATCGTCGGGTTTTCGTAATAGATCACCCGCTCGTTGTTCTTGTGGATGATCCGCGAGGCGCGGACCTGCCACAAGGGCGGCTTTGCGGGGTCGTCCCGGCAGGGTTCGCAGGCGGTATAGACACCGTCTTCGAAGACGGTCGTCTCACCGTCCGTCCGTTCGGCGCGCGGTGCGGAGAGACGGGTCTTCTCGGGCGTCACGGTCCGCACGCTGTCGATGAAGCCGTCGCGGAAATCGTCGGTCAGTTCGAAACGGTCGCCATAGACGATCTGACCGCCGGGCTCGCGGATGCGCGTATTGCCCTCGGCGATGACGCGTTTCGCCTTCTGGTCATAGGTGACCTTGTCGGCCTCCAGAACCTTGCCCTGGTAGTAGATCAGGACATCGCCGACGGCGGAGACGCGATCCTTGTCGCGGTCGTAGACGACCTCGCCGGCTTCCACGAGCATGCGCTTGTCGCCCGACTGGGCACGCTTGTTCAGCCGCTCGGACATGGTCTGCCCGAACGTCGTTCCCGAAGTGAGGACCATCGCCGCAGCGAATGCGGCCCACCTCAACTGCGCAGGCGAATGCGCCAACACGTCCTCCGAAATGCCCGCCGCCGCGGTTCACCCGTCTTCTTGATGAAGGAGCGCCAAAGCTCCGAGAAGTCCGCCGACCAAGGCCGGGGACCATGCCGCGACCGTAGTGGACAGAATTCCCGCTGCTCCGAGATCTTCCGCCATCTTGGACGCCACATAGAGCATGAACCCGGCCGCGACGCCACTCAAAACCATCCGCGACACACCGCCGAATCGGAAGAAGCGTAAAGAGACCGACGCCGCGATCAGAACCATCGCGACGAAAAGAAGAGGCCGCGCGAGCAATGCGTTGAATTGCTGGCGGTAGCGCGTGGAGTCGAGACCCGCGAGTTCCGTCCGCTCGATCCAGCCGGGCAGGGACCAGAACGGCACGGTGTCCGCCGCCGCGAAGGATTGGCGCAGTTGTTCCCGGCTGAGATTGCTCGCGAGCAGGAAGGTCTCGTGCAGTTCCGGCTCGTTGCCGGGCGAAGTCACGCGCGCATTGGAGATCGACCAGAGACCCGCTTCGAGCCGGGCGCGGGAGCCTTCGATTCGCTGCATGAATCCGCCTTGCGGATTGAAGGCGAAAACCGTGAGCCCGCCGATCTCGCCCGCCGCGAAATCCGCCGTCAGAGCCCGGATGATGGCCTGCCCGTCGACGCTCTTCTGCCGGATCCAGATGTCGCCAGACGACGCACGACTCTGGTTGAACAGGCGATTTTCGATCGCGGCGGCCTTCTGCTTCAGCTGTGCGGAGACGGGATTGTAGACCGCGACCATCAGCGTGCCGAGAACGCCCGCCATGATCAGCGGAGAGGCGAGGAACTGCCACGCCGAGACGCCCGCCGCCCGCGCGACCACGAGTTCCAGTTTCCGCGACAGGTCGAGCAAAGCGACCATCGCCCCGAAAAGCACCGCGAAGGGGAACACCTGTTCGGCCACAGCGGGCGTCCTGAACAGAGCGAGTCGGGCGAGCACGGCCGCGGTCGCGTGCGGCGCGTCCCCGGTGCGGCGGACGAGTTCGACGAAATCGAGCGTGTAGATCAGGGCGAAGACGGTCAGGAACACGACCGCGATCGCACGAATGAAGCGCCGAGCAATGTAGCGGCCGAGCGTGGAGGTCGCGAAGATCATGGGCGCCGTCCCGTCTGCGCCGCTGCCGGCGCGGGGACCGTTGCGCGCCGTCCGGCGCGCGCGAACACGGCGTCGCCCTTCCACATCACCCCGATCGCGAGAAGGGTCGCGACGATCGGGACGATATAGGCGGCGGGTGCGATGCTCTCATGCCGGATGATGAGGCTCGATACGGCGAAGCCCAGGACGCGGACGGCGACGATGGCGACCACCGCGAACGCCATCGCGATGCCGCGGCCCTGCCTCGTCGTCCGCGCCGCGCCGACCGCGGCCAAGGCGATGGCCGCGAAGGCGATCGGATAGAGCGGCGCGGCCAGTCGGTCGTGAAGCTCCGCGCGGAACCGGCCCCAGTTCGAGGCGGGCACCTGCGGCGGTCGCTCCGAGCGCAGCAGCTGAAGCGTCGTCTGCTCGCGCGGTCGCGTATAGACGCCGCCCTGCGCGTCGCCGCCGAACTGACTGAGGTCGAAGGCGTAACGCTGGAAGGCGACGATCTGCGGATTGGAAGAGCCCGCATTTTCGCGCTGAACGCTCCCGTTCTGGAGCACCAGATAGGACATGCCTTCCGTTTCGACGGTCTGGCCGCGTTCCGCGACATAGACCATGGTGCGTTCGGGATCGCGTCGGTCCTGAATGAAGATGCCTTGCAGCGCGTCGCCCGATTTCTCCCGGAAATGGAAGATGATCCCGCGGTCGAGCTGCGTGAACTGGCCCTCGCGGACGATGTTGGAGACGACGTCGGCGCGAATGCGGCTCACGAGATCGCGCAGGGACTGGAAGCTCGCGGGCATCACCACGATCGTGAGCCAACCCACGACGAGGGAGACGATCGCCGTCAGCAGAAGCACCGGCCGCGCGACCCGCAGCGGACTCATGCCCGCCGCGTTCATGACGATGAGTTCGCTGTCGCCGCCCATCCGGTTGAGCGTGTAGAGCACCGCGATGAACAGGGCGACGGGCGCGATGACCGTAATCAGCGCCGGGAACGAAAGCCCCGTCACCGTGAGGAAGATCATCAGCGTCTGGCCCTTGGCCGTGACGAGGTCGAATTCGCGCACGGCCTGGCTGATCCACACCACAGCGGCGAGCACGAGAAGCGTCGTCGCGCAGGCCGCGAAGGCGATTCTGAAGATGTAACGCTCGATCAGCGGCATGCGCGCGCCTCACTCCGGGGGTCGCCGCGATGAACGGCCGAGCCGGCGCGGCCTATGCCGAACCGCCCGCCGTTTTGCGACGGCCGCTTCAGCCTTTAAACCATGGTGTCGTACGATTCCATCCCGCGCCTTCCGGAGAAGATCAGCATGTCGGTCCGCCTGAAAGTCGGTTTCGCGTCCCCGGTTCTCCCCGCTTCGGGCACGCTCGTGCTCTTCGTCGGCGACGATCTCGCCTTTCCGCATCACATTTCCGAGCGTCTCGGGCCTGCGACCGTCGAGGCCTTCACGCGGGCGGCTGCGGCCGAAAAGTTCAAGGGCAAGGCCAAATCGAAGCTGGTCATCCCCGCGCCCGCCGGCCTTCAGGCCGACAGGCTCGTCGTGATCGGCCTGGGCAAGGCCTCCGACCGGGAGAAGAGCGACGCCGTCATGCTCGGCGGCGCGCTGCTCGGCGCGGTCGGATCGGCGCGCAATGCCGTCGTCCTCGTCTCGGGTCCCGCCGATTGGCCGCACGGGCCGGAGACCGCCGCGGATCTCGCGCTCGGCGCGAGCCTGCGCGCCTATGCTTTCGACCGCTATAAGACGAAGAAATCCGACGACGACGAGAAGGACGCCGCCCTTTCGCTGACCTTCGCGGTCGAAGACCCCGCCGCAGCCAAGAAGGCATGGAAGTCGCGCGACGCCGTGGCGCGCGGCGTCGTCACCGCGCGCGATCTCGTCAACGAGCCCCCGAACGTTCTCCACCCCGAGGAATTCGCCAAGCGCGCCGCCGAACTTTCCGATCTGGGCGTCGAAATCGAAATCCTCGACGAGAAGCAGCTCGCCAAGATCGGCATGCGCGCATTGCTGGGCGTGGGGCAGGGCTCGTCCCGCGAGAGCCGCGTGGTCGTGATGCGCTGGAACGGCGCGAAGAAGCGCAGCGCCGCCCCCGTCTGCTTCATCGGCAAGGGCGTCTGTTTCGACACGGGCGGCATCTCCATCAAGCCCGCGGGCGGCATGGAGGACATGAAGGGCGACATGGCGGGCGCGGCCTGCGTCGTCGGCCTGATGCAGGCCCTCGCGGCCCGCAAGGCCAAGGTCGACGCCGTCGGCCTGATCGGCCTCGTCGAGAACATGCCGGACGGCAACGCCCAGCGTCCCGGCGACATCGTCACGTCGCTGTCGGGCCAGACCATCGAAATCATCAATACCGACGCCGAAGGCCGCCTCGTCCTCGCCGACGTGCTCTGGTACGCCAAGGAACGCTTCAAGCCCGCCTTCATCGTCGATCTCGCGACGCTGACCGGCGCGATCCTGATCGCGCTCGGGCAGGAGAATGCCGGCCTCTTCTCGAACGACGACACGCTCTCCGAGCGCCTCTCCGCAGCGGGAACCGTGACGGGCGAGACGGTGTGGCGCATGCCGCTCGGCCCGGCCTACGACAAGCTCATCGACTCGAAATTCGCGGACATGAAGAACACGGGCGGCCGCCACGGCGGCGCGATCACCGCGGCGCAATTCCTCAAGCGCTTCGTCGGCGACACGCCTTGGGCGCATCTCGACATCGCGGGCACGGGCATGGGTTCGCCGTCGTCGGACGTCAACAAGAGCTGGGCCTCGGGCTGGGGCGTGCGTCTCCTCGACCGCCTCGTCGCCGATTATTACGAGGGCTGATCCCGCGCGATGCCGGAAACCTTCTTCTACCATCTGCAGAACCGGCCGCTGGAAGGCGTGTTGCCCACTCTGCTCGAGAAGACGCTGGACCGCGGC
>CAYNUN010000076.1:0-7823 GCA_964400345.1 uncultured Methylobacteriaceae bacterium | reverse complement strand
TTGTTGTTTTTCCCCTCGTGGGGGTGGGAAGCGTTGGGGGCTATGATACTTATGGGGGGGGCGCGGGGACCCGCGACCGCGGCCCTGATCTTGGCGACCATGTCGGGCAGCGGGATCACGTCCTTGCCGGCGAGGTGGCCGCAGCGCTTGGGCAGCACCTGATCCTCGATGCTGACCGCACCGACGCCCGTGGCCTCGAATTCGCGGACGACATGATGGACCGTCGCGGCATTGCCGTAGCCCGCCTCCGCATCGGCCGAGACGGGCACGTCGACCGCCCGGGCGATCACGCGGCAGGCCTCGAGATTGTCGCGCAGCGAGACGAGACCGAGATCGGGCAGGCCCCAGCGGGAATTCGCCAGACCCGCGCCCGTGCTCGACACGAGCGTGAAGCCCGCCGCCTGTGCGAGGCGGGCGCTGTAGCCGTCATACACGCCGGGCGAGACGAGTATGTCCTCGCGAGCGAGCAGCGCGCGTATCGAACGGGTCACGGCTTCAGTTCCGGATCGACTGGAGGAAGAGTTCGGCGGGCAGCGGCCGACCGGCCCCCGCCGCGACGGCGGCCTCGTAGAGAAGGCCCGCGACCGCGGCGAATTGCAGGCCGTGCACGTTGCCGCGCTCGGAGAAGGTGATCTGGTCGGGGTTCCGCCGCCCGCGCGCGGGATCGGCGATGAGATCCGCGAAGGTGATGCGCCGCTCGGGCGGGACCCGCGCATAGCGGCGCGTGCCTCCCGACGCCGACTTGGCATGCCCCTCGACGAAGCTCAGGCACTCGTCCTCGACCTGCACGTCCGGGATCTCGACGGGCGCGGGCGCGAGCCCGAAGCGCAAGGCGATGTCGATGCGGGCGTCCGCCTCCTGATCGAGCGTTCCGCCGATGCAGACGACGTGCTGGCCCGGGCGGAGGAACCTTCCGGCGATCATGGGCCCGACGGCGCTGGCGCAGGAGCCGAGAATGTCGGCCTGCGCGGCCACCGCCTCGGGCCCGTCGACCGCCTGCGCGTCGATGCCGTGGCGTTCGGCCATTTCGGCGGCGAAGCGCTCGCGATGGGCGCGATCGGGGCTGTAGACGACGAGGCGGGAGACGGGCCGCACCACGCGCATCGCCGCGACATGCGCGCGTGCCATGCCGCCGGAGCCGAGAATGCCCAGTACGGCGGCATCTTCACGGGCGAGACAGCGCGCGCCGAGCGCGGAGTCGGCCGCGACCCGCATCTTCTGCAGCAGGCCGTCATGCATGAGGGCCAGCGGCGCGCCGTTGTGCCGGTCGAACAGGAACACGAGGCCGCAATACTGCCCCGGCCGGCCGCAGAACTTGTTCTTGCGCCGCCGCCCTTCCACCATTTCCTCGAAGACGACGTCGGCCTTGATCCGCAACGCCGCGTAGCGCGACCCGATGGCCGCGGAGAGTCCGAGCTGAAAATGACGTCCCGCCTCGTCCTCGGACGACTGGATGTCGATGCGCGGCGGGCAGACCCCGCTGCCCAGGGCGAAGTCGCGATAGGCGGCGTCCTGCGCCGCGATGAATCCCGCAGGGTCGATCAGCGGCTCGATGGCGGCATTGTCGAGGAACAGCATGATGGTCGCTCAGCCGAACGGTGCGGGCAGGCGGACGAACTCCTGCAGGAGACCGTCGGCGAATTCCGCTTGGAAGATGACGTGGATTCCCATCAGGAATGCGCCCAGCCCGAGCGCCGAGACGAGGGAATGGACGACCGAGGCCTGCGCCATCCGCCTGAGGAACAGGTAGGTGTAGAGCGGCGCCGCGAACATGAATCCGAGGAGCGCCGACAGCGCGGGAAGCCCGGCCAGAAGCAGCACGAGGAACAGGGTTCCCTTCGCCGTGCCGTCCTGGGCGGACACTTCGGCATCCGCGTCGAAGAGCAGGCCGGGGGAATGACTGCGGCGCTCCATGCCGACGAGCGCGATGACGAGAAGGCCGCCCGCGCTCGCCGCGACCGAGAGCGGGAACCCCTTGGCGAGGAATTTGAGCTGCAGCGCGTCGTAGGCCATGGCCGCGACGAAGACGAGCAACCCGCCGGTGAAGAGAAACTGCGGCAGGACGCTGCGCCGGGACGCCTCCGACAGCTCCATGTCGTCGGCGGAGGTGCGCACCCGCGTCTTGATGGCGAACAGGATCGAGATCACGGCGAGGATCAGGATGCCGATGGCGATCGGCCGCAGAAAGATGTCGAAGCCGTAGATCTGCACCGTGCGGTAGAGCGAAGCCTCGAGCCGCTGCGACAGGACGAGGCCGATCAGCAGCGCCGCCCGCGACCAGCCGAAACGTTTCATGTAGATGCCGACGACGCCGACGACCAACAGCGCGACGATGTCGCCCCAATCGCCCTTGGCCTGATAGGCCGACATGAAGATCATCACGATGATGAAGGGTGCGATCAGCGTGAAGCGGATCGCGGTCAGCGACGCGATGGGGCGCGCCAGCGCCATGCTGAGGCCCGTCGCCAGCACGTTGGCGATCGCCAGCGACCAGATGATCAGGTAGATCAGATCCGACTGGTTGGTGACGAGATTGCGCCCCGGCGTGACGCCGATGACCACGAGCCCGCCCAGGAAGAGCGCCATCGTCCCCGAGCCGGGAATGCCGAAGAACAGCGTCGGGATCAGGTCGGCGCCGTCCTTGGCGTTGTTGGCGGACTCCGGGCCGATGACGCCGCGCACGTCGCCTTTGCCGAATTGAGAGCGGTCCTTCGTGGACTGCACCGTGTGGGCATAGGAGATCCAGCCGACCACGCCGCCGCCCAGCCCCGGCAGAATGCCCGTCAGCGCGCCGAGGATCGAGCAGCGCACGACCAGACCGAAATTGCGGATCACGTCGCGGATGCCCGCGATCCAGCCGTTGCCGACGAGATCCTTCTGCGCGATGGCGTAGTGCCGGCGCATCACCTCGATGATTTCCGGCAGGGCGAACGCGCCCAGCGCCACGATGACGAGCGGCACGCCGTCGGAGAGGTAGAGCGTGTCGAAGGTGAAGCGATATTCGGCCGTCGCCTGAGACGAACCGATGGTGCCGATGAGCAGGCCCAGCGCGCAGGAGGCGAGACCCTTCACGACGTTGCGGCCCGTGAGCATGCCCACCAGCGTCAGAGCGAGGACGACGAGCATCAGTTGCTCGCCGAACCCCACCGCCAGCAGGATGGGCCGCGCGGCCACGAAGGCGAAGGTCAGGACGAAGGCGCCGATGAGACCGCCGACGAGCGAGGCGGCGAAAGCGGCCGAGAGAGCGCGCGCGCCCTCTCCGCGCTTCGTCATGGGGAAGCCGTCGAGCACGGTCGCCGCGGTGCCCGCACCGCCGGGGACGCCGATCAGCACCGAACTGAACGTGTCTGACGTCGCCGTGACCGACGTCAGACCCACCATCATCGCCAGCGCGGGCCCCGGCTCCATCCCGAAGATGAAGGGCAGGATCATGGCCATGCCGGCAAGGCCGCCGATGCCGGGGAGGATGCCGACGATCATGCCGATCCCGACCCCGATCAGGAGGAACAGGAGATGCGGGCCCGTCAGAAGCTGGACGAGCGCCGGGACGGCTTGGTTGAGGATCGAGAAATCCATGGATGGTACCCGGTGGCTGCGGCCGCGCTGATGGTCGTATGGGAAGCGGGTGGTCGGCGGCGAAGGGCCCGCCCGTGGGCGGACGCGCAGGAAAGCGGAAACGGGCGCCCCCTTCGGAGCGCCCGTTCCGGACCGGGTACGATCAGTTCAGATTGACCGTCACGTTGTGGCGCTCCTTGAGCCAGTTTCGCAGCCACGCGGTCTGGTCGGGCGTCATGCTGAGGCCGCCCTTGAAGATCGTCTCGGAGGCGGTGCCGACGCTCTGCGGATATGCGCCGAGCACGAGCTTGGCCTGCGGCGTGTTCAGGATGTCCGATTTCAGGGCCGTTTCGGTCGCCTTGGTATAGGCGTCCACGATCTCCTTCGGCGTTCCCACCGGCAGCACGAGCATCTTCGAGCCCATGACGCGGACGTTGAACAAGGACTTCCAGACGTCGTACCCGATCCCGGTCAGGGGCTTGCCGTGCACCTTCTCATAGACTTCGAGGAAGGTCGGCACGTCGGGCAGCATCGGGTCGCGCACGATCTTGCCCTCGGCATTCTCGAAGCCGAAGGTGAACAGCACCGTCGCCTGGCCGGAGTCGACGAGAGGCTTCACCTCCTCGGCCCAAGAGGCGGCGTTGTCGTATTTCAGGTTGAACTCGCCGCGCTCGAAGCCCGCCCGGGATTCCGCGTTCGACAGGCCGTAGACGCCCTTCTGTCGGATGCCCAAAAGATCGAAGGCGACGAGGGCCGGAAGGTCCGACGAGGTCGGGCCCGAGCCGCCGTAGGCGGCTTGGCGATGAGCTTCTTCACGTTCTCGATCGGATCCTTGCCGAGCCCCAGATCGGTGCGCGCATAGGCGATGAGCCCGAAGGGCGAAGTCAGGAACGGCTTGAACTCGGGCAGCGGGTAGGCCACCGCCTTGTCCTTCAGGATGTATTGGAAGAACGTGCCCGTCGCGATGGCCCCGACCATCAGGCCGTCGGGCTTGGCGTCCTTGTGGAACTGGTTGATGCCGCGCACCGAACCGCCGCCGTCGATGTTGCGGATGACGATCGTCGGATTGCCGGGCAGGCTCTTCTCCAGCGCCATGGCGAAGAGACGCCCGTGGATCGTGGAGCCCGATCCCTCCTGATAGGGAATGATCATCGTGATGCGCTTGCCCGAAAAGTCGACGGCCTGAGCCTGGGCGGCTCCCGTCGACAGGGCCAGCGCGCCGACCAGCGCCGTGGCGGCGCGTTTGAGAAGGCTGGCGGTCATTGCTCGTCCTCTTGGTTGTTTCATGCCCTGATCCCGACATGCGGGTTTAGAGACGCGGCCCGGTTGACTCCGGGCTCACGCAGAAGCTTCAGGCCGCCTTTTCCGTCGACCCGGTCGCGAAGCGCGCGGCATGGGCGCCGGCGAAGCGCCCGAAGGTCGCCCCCGACATCAGACCCGTGCCGCTCGCGTAATTCTGGTAGAAAAGGCCGCCGACCATCTCCCCGGCCGCATACAGGCCCGGCACCGTGCCGCCGTATCGGTCCACCACCTCGGCATGCTCGGTGACCTTGAGGCCGCCGAAGGTGAAGGTGACGCCGGTGGTCACGTGATAGGCGTGGAAAGGTCCCTTATCGAGCGGCTGGGCCCAGTTCGACTTTTCGATGTCGAGCCCCGCCGTCCTCTTGCCGTCGCGCACGTTCGGGTTGAACGGGATGTCGGCCGGGCAAGCGGCATTGAAGGCGCGAACGGTCCGCAGGAACCCTTCCGGATCGACGCCCGTCAGCTTCTGCGCCAGTTCCTCCAGCGTATCGGCGACCGCCTTCGTGGTCCGGCGAATCCGATACTCGCTGCGCAGGAGATGAGTGACCTTGTCGTCGAAGACCTGCCAGGCATACATGCCCGGCTGCTTCATGATCTCGCCGCCGTATTTGGCGTAGGTGTGGCTGTGGAAATTGGCGCCCTCGTCGATGAAGCGCTCGCCCCTCGCATTGACGACGATCCCGTACGGGTAGTTGTGCTTCTGGAACTGGTCGCCGATGCTGAGGTCGCCGTAAGGCGGTGCGTTGACGTCCCACGCGACCGAATGGCAGCCGGACCAGTTGCCGTGCGGCTGGGCGCCGATCTTGAGCGCCATCATCAGGCCGTCGCCCATGTTGAAGCGCGTGCCGCGGACCTTGGCGGCGTCCCAACCTTGACCGAGATAGCGCGCGCGCATCTCCGGGTTCGACTCGAAGCCGCCGCAGGCCATGATGACCGCCCCGGCATCGAGCCGCACATGTTTTCCGGCCGCACGGGCGACGACGCCGACGACGCGGCCGTGCTCGTGGACGAGATCCAGCACCGGCGTGTCGTAGGCCACCGGGATGCCGCGCTTCTCCGCCGTGGCATAGAGCGCGCCCAGCAGTTCCGGCCCGCCGCCCCAGATATGCAGGGCGAGACCGCCGAAGAACTTGAACTTGCCGTCGATCTTGTAGGCTTGCCGGCCCAAGCCCGGCTCGAGCTTGACGCCTTGGCGCGAGATCCAACGGGCCGTTTCGAGGCTCGAACGCACGAGCAGCTCGCACAGTTCGGGATCGGTGCGGTACTCGGTCAGCTCGAACATGTCGTCGAGGAACTGCTCCTCGGAATAGGAGCCGAAATCGATATTGGCGAGGTCCGCGTCCGCCACCGAAGGCGACACGGAGATGAGATCGTCCACGCCGCGATAAGCGAATCTGAACGCGCCGCCCGTGAAATGGGAATTGCCGCCGCGCTCCTCATAGGGAGCGGCTTCCAGCACCAGAACGCGCGCGCCGTTCTCATGCGCCGAGAGCGCCGCGCACAGCGCGGCATTGCCGCCTCCCACGACGATCACGTCGTATTCGGCCTCGAGTGGATTGCCGCTTGTCTGCGCCGTCATTCCGCTGCCTTCCTGTTGGTGACGCCCGCGCCTCGCGCGCCGACGGCGCGCCCGGGCGGGTCCGAGAGCCCTTGCCGCATCGCCGCGCCGATGGCCCGAATGTCGGGGATCGTGTCGATGCGGAGCAGGGCGTCCGCGATGGTCTGCGCGGCGTCGTCGGAGACGACGGACCGCGCGCAATCGAAGAACTTCGTCTCGAGCGCGCCGGGCGGCAGCGGATGATCGGCGTCCCGGCCCAGCGGCATGTCCACATGCGAGTCGAACACACGCCCGTCACGGGTCGTGACCCGGACGTCGGCGAAGAAATGCCGCGTCGTCTCCATCACCGCCTCGGGATGCGGCGCGGCTTCGATGCGGGCCATGAAGGCGCGCACGACGGGGTCGCGCACCGCCTCGTCGCTGAAGTGGTCGGTGCGGACCGAGCCGTCGAGCGCGGCGCGCGCCAGCACGTATTGGACGCTGAATTTGCCGTCGAGGCCGGAACGGGGATCGGGCCGATCCGTATGGCGCAGCCGCCGGGGATGCGTCCATGAGCGGATATGGGCGATGTCGGCGGCCGTGATCCGCTCGCGCGCCATGATGTCCATGAGCGCGTCGAGCGCCGGATGCGTGCTGGCGCAGCAGGGATGGCGCTTGAAGGCGACGCCCGGTTCGACGAGGTCGTAGGGGGAGGCGAAGGTCTCGAACAGCGCCTCCGGCCGGAAATTCCCCGCTCCGTTGAAGACCATGAAGAAGCCTTGCGGATGCTCGAGCGCAGCGGCGTTGGCGGTGAGCCCCGCCTGCGTCAGAAGCGCCGCATGCAGCCCGCTGCGGGCGCATTGGCCCACATGGAAGGGCTTCGTCATCGTCCCGAAATTCGCCTTGATGCCCGCCGCCATCGATGCGGCCAGAGCCAAGGCGTTGGCGACGCCCGCGGCGTCGAGGCCGATCAGCCGGGCGCAGGCGGCCGCGGCTCCGAAAGTGCCGAGGGTGGCGGTCGGATGCCAGCCCTTCTCGTAATGGGTGAAATTGACCGCTCGGCCGATCTTGGTCTCGACCTCGAAGCCCGTGACGTAGGCGGCCAGCACCTCGCGCCCGTCCGCCCCGAGCGCCTCCCCCAGCGCCCAGAGGGCGGGGAGGATCGGGGCCGACGGATGCCCGCCCATCGTGTTGCTGCAGTCGTCGAAATCGAGCGCGTGCGCTGCCGTCCCGTTGACGAGCGCGGCGTCGAGCATCCCCGTCGTCGCCCCGCTCCCGAACAGGGAGGCGGGTCCCGTATCCGCGATGTCGCTGGCGGCGGCCACGGCCCGCACGCAGTCCTCGCGGGAGCCGGCGAGCGTCACGCCCACCGTGTCGAGCAGCGCCTGCCGTGCCGTGTGCATGCGCCACACGGACTGCAGCTCGATGG